>JAMWBU010000074.1 GCA_023819255.1 Candidatus Omnitrophota bacterium | reverse complement strand
GATTTTGTTTCTTTTTCTATTTCAAACACCGAGGTCGACAAAGTTATAAGAAATGTCTATGATAAATATAAAATCATGATTGAACCCCATGGGGCGGTGGGTTTTGCAGCTGCCTTGAAAGCCAATTGCGATGGTTGTGTTTGTTGTCTTGAAACAGCGCACCCTGCCAAGTTTCCTGAAAAAATCAGGGAAGTCTTAAACCTGGAGCCGCCAGTGCCTGATTGTCTTGCGCGGCTAATGGAAAAAAAAGAAAAATTTACCATCATTGAAAATAACTACCAGCAATTAAAAGAATTCCTTCTATGAAATATCTGATACTTGTCCCTGACGGAGTAGCAGATCTTCCAGTGAAGGAGTTGAACAATAAAACCCCTCTGGAAGTCGCAAGAAAACCTAATATCGACAATCTCACAAAAATTGGCTGCAGCGGTTTGATGGAAACAATTCCCGATGGATTTCCTGCTGGTTCAGAAGTAGCTAATCTTTCAATCCTCGGCTACTCTCCAAAAAAATACTATCAGGGTCGCGGATCGCTTGAAGCGGCATCGCTTGGTATAAATCTGGAATCAGATGACCTGGTTTTCCGGTGTAATACTGTTTTTGTTGAAAATGGAATTATGATCAGTCATTCTGCGGGTCACATAACAAGCGAGGAAAGCGAGGAATTAATTGAATTTCTCAATGTTAAACTTTCTTCGCAATCGATAAAATTTTATCACGGACTTGACTACAGACACATCCTTGTCTTAAAAGGGCAATTTTCACCAGAAGTTGAGTGTTTTCCGCCACATGATAATGTCAGAAAATCAGTCAATTCTATTTTGCCGAAAGGTTTATCCGGCGCTGGAGAAAAAACAGCTGAAACCTTGAGATACCTTATAAAGGAATCTGAAGCGCTTTTAAAAAATCATCCAGTGAACCTTAAAAGAATTGCCAGTGAAAAACAACCGGGTAATTTAATCTGGCCCTGGTCGCCGGGCAGAAAACCTTCAATGGAACCAATTAGCAAGAAATTTGGAATAACTGGCGCTGTTATTTCCGCTGTGGACCTTGTAAAGGGAATAGGAATTTATGCCGGCTTTGATGTGATTAATGTTAAAGGAGCCACCGGACTTTATAACACAAACTACGAGGGTAAGGCGTATGCAGCTATTGAGGCTCTTAATAAATACGACCTCGTATATGTACATGTTGAAGCGCCGGATGAAGCAGCGCATGAAGGAAACCTGAAACTTAAAATCAAGTGCATTGAGGATTTTGACGCGAAACTTGTCGGAATAATTGTTAAAAATGTTGATCTTAATAAAACCTGTATTGCCGTTGTTCCAGACCACTTTACTCCTGTTTCGCAAAGAAGCCACTCAAATCAAAAAGTTCCATTTGTAATTTATAGACCTGATTTAAAGCCGGATCATATCTCTTTTTTTAGCGAAAAAGAATGCGCTGACGGCGCATTCGGCGTGATTAAGGAAGATATGTTTATAAAGATCCTTCTTGGAAAAAGTCCCTGAAATAAGATAACCTGTGTTTCTACATCGCGCTTTTAAAAAGAATATTCCTTCCTCATTTTTTGAATTTTGTTAAGCCCGTTTCTTATGCTAAAATTAATTAAATTTTTTTCAAATCACACCACAAGAAGGAGGAAGAAATGCCGGTAAGTTACAAAGAGCTCGGGCTTGCCAATACGAGAAAAATGTTTGAAAAAGCAATGAAAGAAGGATATGCGGTGCCAGCATTCAATTTCAATAATATGGAGCAATTGCAGGCAATCATAACCGCATGTGTTGAGGTCAGGTCTCCTGTAATTTTGCAAATCTCCAAAGGCGCCAGACAATACGCGAATCAAACAATGTTAAGACACATGGCGAAAGGCGCAGTTGAAATGGCAAAAGAAATGGGAGCAAATATTCCCATAGCGCTGCATCTCGATCATGGAGATAGTTATGAATTGTGCGTTTCGTGCATTGAAAATGGGTTTTCATCTGTTATGATAGACGGATCTCATCTGCCTTATGAGGAAAACATCAAACTTACAAAGCAGGTTGTGGACTATGCTCACAAGAATGATGTGACTGTCGAAGGAGAACTTGGGGTACTGGCTGGCATAGAAGATAATGTATCAGCAGAAAGGTCTCATTACACAAAACCTGAAGAAGTCCAGGATTTTGTTTCGAGGACAGGCGTTGACAGTTTAGCGATTTCAATTGGCACTTCACACGGCGCATACAAATTTAAATTAAAACCCGGAGAAAAAGTTCCACCTTTGAGATTTGACATTTTAGAAGAATGCGAAAGACGCCTCCCCGGTTTTCCTATTGTTCTGCATGGCGCTTCTTCTGTTCTTTCTGAATTTGTTGATATGATAAATAAATACGGAGGAAAAATTGAAAATGCTGCCGGTGTTCCAGAAGAACAATTGAGGCGCGCAGCAAAATCGGCTGTATGCAAAATCAATATTGATTCTGACGGAAGACTTGTAATGACAGCCATGATCAGGAAATATCTCGCAGAGCATCCATCTGAATTTGACCCGAGAAAATATCTGGGTCCTGCGAGAGAAGCGCTAAAAAATATGTATGCTGAAAAATGTAGAAATGTCCTTGGTAGCGCAGGTAAAGCGTTATAAGATTTATCAGGACATAACAGGGAGGAAAAGATGAATTTAATGAATACACTAAAGGGGTCTTTGCTGGAAGATTTCTTCCCAAAGGGGTGGGACCTGAAAAAAATTGATAAATGTTGCTCAATCCCGCCTGAAAAGATCCTTGAAAGACAAAAATGGTGGCACACAGAATTTGAACCAGTGCCGTGTGAGTCCCTTGAAGAATTTAATACGATGATGGGACATGAAATCGCCTCTGAAATAGCAAACGCTGCCAGCGAAGGAAAAAAGTTGATATTGATCCTTCCAGTCGGACCTATGGGAATGTACAAATGGGCAGTTTATTTTTTAAAGGAATGGAATGTTTATTGCAAACATGTCTATGGTTTTAACATGGATGAATGGAGCGATTCAGAAGGCAATACTCTTCCGCCAACCAATCCAGGGGCTTTTCAAAATGCGATGGAACAGGCATTTTATGGACCGCTCGGAAACCTGACGGTACCGGAAAAACAGAGAAATTTTGCGACAAAGAAACTTCTCCCGACTTATCCCGAAAAAATAGAAGAACTCAGAAACCAGGGTGCTAAGCTTACAGTAATTTTTGGTATTGGAAGGGTCTTTCATATTGCCTTCTGGGAACCGCATTTTGCGGCAGAATTCAAAACCGTTGAAGAGTGGAAAAAACAGCAATATAGACTTGGCGCAAAACTCCATCCTCTAACGATTGAGCAAAACGCCATAACAAGCTTTAAAAGCAGAACAACTCTTGTGCCGTGTTTCGCAAATACTATTGGACCTGGCATTTTTCTGAAAGCTGATAGAATTATCGGCGGATGCGATGGCACTCTCGGAAGGGGCATGATGTGGCAGGGAATGAGTTTATGGGTTACATTGAGATATGGTCCTGACATATGGGTACCAAGCAGTTTTATGCCCACTCTTCCAGGAAGGTTGTTTTTCCTGAAAGAACTTGCAGGACCCCTGGTTGCTGAATGCAACTGACTTGCGGTCTTTGATGAATAACAGGATTGGCAAAAGAAAAAGGAGGGTTTTATACCCTCCCCCTCTTTTCTTCGGCTTTTTCCAGACTAATTACCCGCAGGCTTGTTTTCTTGCTGTCTCTTTTTCCATCTCTCAAGCATTTCTGCTCTCAGTTCTTCTATCTTCTTTTTTTGCTCAGGACTAAGAACTTCATCCATCTGTTTCTGTGTAGATTCCATGATCGCCTTTATTTTTTCTCTTTTCTGCTCTTTGGAAAGAGTTTCATCCTGCTTGATAGCGGAAATCTGTTCATGCCTGCTTTTCTGTATTTCCTGGATTTTTGCCTTCTGCTCGTCTGTTAGATCAAGCCGGGAATAAAGCCCAAGGCCCATTTCGCCCTGGCCTTTTCTCATTTCCTTCCACTGTTTTACTTTTTCTCCGACGGCTCCAGAACCTTTCCCCGCGCCTTGTTCTGCTGCAAGAAGCACGCGGGCGCATCCAAACAACATCAGGACTGCGGTCAGGATCAAGATTTTTTTCATTTTTCTCACCTCCTTTCATTTGTTTAATCCTATGACGATATCCATTTATCAGTGGTTTAGTCGGATAAGTTATTGACCATACCTGATTGCTCGCTTAAAATGTATGTATGGGAGAGATATTCGGCTTTTTTCTCGCTGCATTCATCATAATCTGTTTTGCCAGACCGGTTGCCGCATTTTTAAAAATTCCTGCTCTGGCAGTCTACATAATTTCTGGAATATTTTTTGGTCCATCAGGTATCGGGCTTGTAAAGAATGTTTCTTCTCTGAATTATTTTTTTGAACTTGGAATGGTTCTTTTGATGTTCTCCGCGGGTCTTGAATTAAAAATCCAGCCAATCAAGGGAACGAAGAAGGATCTTGGTAATTTGGTGCTTTTTAACCTGGTAATACCTGGAATTCTTGGCCTTGTCTATGGCATCGTGATAGCAAAATACTTTTATATTGAGAATCCGCTTTTTATCGCTCTTTATATGATGATGCTTATTTCTTCTCCTGCTTCTGAAGTAGTTGTTCAGTTATTTCGCGAGTTTGCCAGAAAAATCGAACATGCAAAAAAACAATTTTCCGGTTATATCGTGATGAGTTCTGTCTTTGCGGACCTGTTCAGCTTTCTAATTTTTACAATAATTCTTGCTATTCATGCTTCAAAAGGAATTGACGATCTTGTTAAATTTTTTGCTTTTGCCGCCGCATTTTTTTCCATAATGTTCCAGGGGTTGCCGGTTCTGCACGAAAA
>JAMWBU010000030.1 GCA_023819255.1 Candidatus Omnitrophota bacterium | reverse complement strand
AATATGAACCTGCAGCACCCTTTATATCCCACATGGTTCAGATAAAACCATAAAGACGCGCAAAAGAAACTGCCTTTTGCGTTGCTTTATATCCCACATGGTTCAGATAAAACCCTCAAATGATCTGACATTTACAAAATGAAAAAACAAGTAAAATCGTGTTTTTCTTTCTCTATTTAATGTCATTGGAACCAAAAATTCAGTTAAAATTGCAGTGAGCCAACAATAAGATTTTTACTATTGGTTAAAAATATCTTTTAAACCCGCTCTGAGGTTAGTTTTTACCATATTTTAAGTAAAATCAGGTTTACTGCAATAATAAATTATTTTAAAGGATATTACATGTCAAGTCTTTTTCAACACCAAGAATTTCTTTCTTATAGTTCAATCTGTTCTCGAGGCGGTAAAAATATATGGAATCAACCCTTTCATCGATCAATATCGAAAGTTCTCTCTGACATTTATAAAGATTCCCTTCTGCAATTTCGCCTTCAAAAACAGAATTCTGAACCCACATAAAATACCTCTTCAATAATTTACGAACTTTGTTAACCCGCTTTTCTTCCACATCATAAGTCACAATCAAATATGCCATTTACCACCAAGCCTTAAAAGGAGAATAAACTTCGTCCCCAAGTAAATGTTTTATCAATTTGTAGCACTCAATTCTTATAAGCGTCCTATAAGAGGTTTTTCTTTTCAATTTTCTATGCTTTACGGTAGTAGAAATTTTTTTGTCAAACTCCTGTACAAATTTTTTCCTTCCATCTTCATTTAAATAGCAATAACCGACATCTTTTTCAAAATCGTGAAGGTTTATCATATTGTCATTTATAAGCTTGAAAATAATCGAATCGGCTATCAATGGTTTGAAGATTTCTGCAAGGTCTAAGCTCAATGAATATCGTTTCTCTCCTGGTTCATGTAAGTAACTTACAGTTGGATTAAGTTGCGTATGATAAATTTCTGATAATACTAAGGAATAGACCATCGCATTACCAAAAGATATTAGTGCGTTGACAGGATTGGAAGGTGGTCTTTTCTCTCGTTTTTCTAACGTGAAATCCGCTCTTAAAACCCTGTTGAACGCCTGATAATAGGCATCCTTCGCCCGCCCTTCGCAGCTCATTAACTCTGGTATGTTTTTTGCCAAAGGTATGTTGGCCATTTCTTTTTCTATTACCTCAACAAATTGCTCTGTTTCACTGTAATGCCTGAGATTTCTTGCCATATGGAAAAGAGCCCCTTCAACGAAACGACGGGCAATAAAAATTCTTTTCTCAAAATCAAGATAATGCTCAACTTGCCTGACTGTCAACGCCCCTGAAATGGCTCTGTTTTTTGGCATAAAGCTTCCTGAATAGTAGCCATAATAATTATAAATATGAATTGGTTTATTTTGCTGGGAAATAAAATTCAAAAGTCTTGTGTTAAGATTAACTTCCCCGAATAAATGAATAACATCTATATCTTCAACTGGAATAGCTTTCTTTTCCCCTTTCTCGTTTTCAAAATAAACCGTGTTTTCCTTCCTGAATATGCGACCGTTAGAAAAAATGTAATATGGTCTACTCATAACTAACTCCAACAAAATTCATAATATGCGCACCTTGAACAATAAGGTTTCCTTTGAATTTGGGGAGGCTTATTCATCTTCAAAATTTTGTATATGTTTGTTAAAGCATTTTCTACTTCTTTTTCCCCTTCTGATGTAAGCACTATTTCTTCTTGTTTTTTAATTCTGGGATATTTAATTACACCTCGTTTTTCAATCCCGGCTTGTTTCAGATAATAAAGATAATATAAAATCTGAATCTTACTGGCTTCAGCTAGCCGATCACTAAATTTAACCTCTTTAATTTCCTCGTGACCCACTATGTCTATTTTAATAAGGTTATCAATAAGAATCTCTCGCTTCTCTTCTGCCGGATAAGAGTACTCGTTGAGAAGTTTTCCCATTAGAACTTTATCCGAACTGAATTCCATAGCAATTCCCCTGTCAAAAAACCACAACTTCCGCTCGCAAACATAAAGGTAGTTAACCTTTATACCATTAGTTTTTAAAGCTTGAAAATCAAGATTGTCTATCATCTTGTACTCCGTATAACTCCAGTTAGGTTTAAACTAAAATTTTTGAAATTGTAACTCCTTTATGATTAAAACACCTCTCCAATTAGCCAATAATTCCAAAAAATACTATTACTATTGTCTATTCTATAAAAACTCCTATTTCGGCATCAGTAAATTGCAATCCTTTTTGAAACGAGTAGGAGACATTATTAATAATTAAAATTTTATGCCTGCAGCAATATTTTGAACCTGGTAAACAGTACAAACATTTAGATTTTAATATCTGCAATGGCATAGTAAATCTCCTCAATGCGCTTATTGCCTTAATACGCTGCATTCTTGAAAAATACCTATATTCTATAATCTCTAAAAGATCTCTTATCTCGCTTTCATTTTCATCATACACAGGGCGCGGGATAACGCAATAATTAAAGGCAATGTTTCGGAAAAGTTCTTCTGCTTCAGACTTTGAATTAGCTCTAAAACCTAATTCAAGAAGCTCTTTGTTCCTTCTATATTTTTCATAATATTTTGTTTTTTCTATATCTTTAAAAACCGTTATTATTGCCTCTTGCTTATCCTGCTCATCCATAATCCTATAATTATAATCATTCATTAGCGTGGTGTATGTTCTCTCTAGTAGTTCTCTATCGTAGACCATTATATATTCAGCTTTAAAAATGTAAACATTGGGTTCCTCCGACGTATAGTCTTGTTTTCTTTTTCTCCAGCATCGTCCTAATCGTTGCAATAGGCTGTCTATCGGTGAACACTCTGTTAGAAGTACATCAAAATCCAAATCAAGACTTGCCTCCACAACTTGGGTCGCTATCCAAACCACATGTGGATGTTCAGGATCATTGACAGAAGTTATTTCACTTTCTTTTTGCTGCCTGTCTTTAAGTATAAATCTTGAATGAATCAAACGAGGATTTAGATTTTGCAGAAGATCAAACATCGCCTGCGCTTTTTTTACGGTATTACAAACAATCAATATCTTTTTCCCTGATTTAAATTGTTCCCTGACTATCTCTAATGATAATTGACTGTCAATAGATTCGTTATAAACATTTATTCTGTGCCTTTTGCTTGGTAAAAGCACAGATTTTGGAAATTCCAAATTATTTAGCTCTTTTAATTCATCCTTTATAAAAGGTGGTAGAGTCGCCGTCATAAGCAGGAATTTTCCACCAAGCTTATGGATTTCTTTAAGAAAGACTATTATTGCAGCAATTGAATCGGGCGAAAAGCTTTGAATCTCGTCCACAATAATTTTGGCATAAGATGCCGTAAGATATGTAAGTTCAAATCCATTATATTTAAAAACTGCTGTCAAAAGTTGATCTGCTGTTGCAACTGTTATTGGAGAACTGAGTTTTCTTGCAGTGTTAATCCTATCCAAATAACTTTCCTCAGTATCGTTATCTTCCAACATATAGCTAATTTCGCCATGCAGAAGTGTTACATTGTCTTTAAAAATATCGCTGAATCTTTTGTACATTGAATTTACTGCCGTCCGTATGCCTAATAGATAAAATGCTTTTTGTCCGTTTATCCAATTCATAGAATACTCTGTCTTGCCTGAACCTGTTGATGCAACAAGAACGATATTTTTATCTGACAATCTTTTTGCCTCGACCTGAAATGGTTTAAGCTGCCAGCCCTTCAAAGATAACCAATTATTAAATTCATTTTCGAAATTGCCAGCATATCTTCTTTCGGATTCAATATCCGCGGAAGCAGTATAATCACATTTATGTAAAATGCCCTTTAAAAGGACGAGCAATTCAAAATAGCTTTTAAAATTAGAGTTAATCTTCTTTTCTATGTCTTTCTTTATGTCATAATCCCTATTTAGAGGATAGACAATTTTCAATTTGGTCTTATTTTTCTCAAGATCATAAAGAACTGTCATTTCTAGGGCTTTTTTATCAAAAAGTTTTGTCCTAGTATGGTGAAAAGCGATGCAATATTGAACAAAATCTGCAAAAAGGACACGTTCTGTACTGAATTTATGAAAATATCTTTTGTCTTCTTGCGAGATAAAGGCTATTGACAACCACTCATGCGGTATTTCATCAAAAGCTTCTAATTCTGGAATTATTATTTTTGGAGATAATCTAATCTTATTTTGAAATTTATGATTAAGTTTACCCAGGTCATGATAATAAATGATTTTTCTAATTACTTCATCATATTTTTTAATCTTTTCAGGATTCAGAAATTTCTTCAATTTTTCGTAATTTTCAAGCAGCTTGCTATTATGTTCCTCAAGTGTCTCAGGTGGATTTGATTTGGCGTAAACAAGCATCGTTAAATTTCCAGAAAACTCACCAAATTTTCATCTTGGTCAAAAGCAATATTACCGGAATATTGAATTTTATTGCCCTTTGCAATATACACAGCGTCAATATATTTGAATATCCGCTTGTCGTTAAATGAACTGACAGGTTCATAATAAAAAGGCAGTCTGTAATAAGTGCCTTCTAATTGCTCCTTTTTACAAATATCAGGCTTCAGGTATATGTTATATGGAAGCCTATATTCTTTAGAAGTGTTCGAAATTTCTACAAGTTTTGTGTCTCCATAATCAACGCAAGCAATATCCTCATTTCTACCAAGAATAACCGTTTTTTGTTTTACCACATCAAGAAGTTGTTCATTTAACCTCTCGTCGTCAAAGTTAATATGAAGGAGCAGTTCAATATCAACTATTTCATCTACAAACATAACACCCTGGTTTAATGTTTTTTGCCCCTCTGCATAAAGGTGTGGGCGAGTGTCTACAAAACCCTTTTTTTTATCATCCCTAACCCTATCAAACTTGTATATCTTCTGCATATTGGTTACAACAGAAGCATAGTTGCCTTGTATGGATACTCTGAAATTATGGTATTTATCCAGATTAAGCAAACTATGTACCATTCCTCTGATCATAGAAGGTGTCGGCAACGGATATGTCTGCACATAGCCATAGCTTAACTCAATTTTATAATTAACCATATTTTGATAAAGTTTTATCCTGACTGTTTTCATTCTGAAACCTCGTAAAACTCATCAATTTGTTTTTCAAGTTCTCCAAAGAAATTTTCTATAGAAAGCTTTTCAACTTCTTTATTAATACCTTCGATATTGGAAAATTCGCCATCAAGAAAGCCCAATTTACTCTGCTCCCCAACAGTTTTCTCTATCGTTTTAATAGATAAAGTGCTGTTAATAAGTTTTTCATTAAGTAAAATCTTATCTTTTGTGAATAAAAGTTTGATCCTATTATAAAAAAATGGATTACCAACATCATACAACCCGCCAATAACAAAAAGAGGCGAAAGGTTTTCTCTTTTGCCCCTAATGTCACGATTAAGAAGTTTGATAACATTAAGCAGGTTTTTTACCCTTTTTGCCCTTTCTCGATTATCAAGATTGATGGCATAAACAGAATCTATACCTATTTCTTCAAGATTGCATGTTAGCGTATAGCAATAATAGGTGCGATGTATTTCGGCCTGAAAAATATCATTGCCCGTATTATTCGGTATTCTGTCTGCAAGCCCTTTATTGGTTCCAAATTCAAGTTCATTACAAAATGGCTCGAGACTCACAGCATCAGTAAGCCTTACCACAGCCTTTCTAATTTTTGTTTTATCTTTATTACCTGTATTTCCTTGTCTTTTGCTATCATTAACCTTACTTTGTTCCTTTTTCTCAGTTTTCATATAACCAAAAAAGTCTATTTCAGGAAACTCCTTAATGGTGGCTGTCTCCGTAAATTGGATAACACCTGCTTCCTTATTCACCGCAGCAGGTTTATATCCATAAAGCTCATTAAGCCCCCTCACAATATCATAACGTAATGCCTGTCTGCTAATGTAAGAAAAATTCTTGCCCTCTGTTGTTACTTTTTTAAGCGTCAGGATATTCCCCACACCTTCACCATAATTTAAATTTGATGCCTTAAAAATTACAGCCATATGAAGATATTTGTTTTTTTTCATGATTATTCTCCCTCCTTTTTATTGTTAACCGTGTTTTCTTCCATTTCTTTGCTCTTACTCATCAGCCCGTTAACAAATGAGTAACCAAATTGTAAGAAGTAGTCATCATCAAGCATCTCGTCCTGTCCAAACATTATTGGCTGTTCATAGGACATGTTTACCCTTATGTACTTATCAAGAAATTTCTCTCTGTCGGCAACTTTCAAGTCGTTTAAAAATCCATACACCAAACCATTAATCTGATTTTCCTTTCCTTTTTTCAGTATGGCATCACGCAGTACAATACCACTTTTAAACCCTTTTTTCACAATTGTTTGACTCTTTTCTTGCTCCATATTACCTCCTCTCATAGATTGAATATATTTGATGACAAATTTCATAACTTTTTTTAGGTCGTAGTTTGCCGTATACCTGTCAGAATACAGGAAGAATACAAAGTACCTATAAAGGGTTGAATAATCGATTTGTCTTCTGATAGCCTTTTTCAAAAGTTCATCTTGAATACTATAAAAAGTTTTCTTTGTTTTATTTATTGTAATTATATAATACCCTTTGGGAATATTGGATGCTTTAAACTGCTCATCGAGAAATTCCGCAATATCCGGCATGATATTATAATTATAAACGTTGTAGCCCTTTGAACTTTGTCCAGCAAGTATTGGATTGTCCGCAATCTCAATAAAATTTATATTCTCCGCTATACTTTTGGACTGTTTTCTTACTATATGGACAACAGTATGTTTTATCATTTCATAAAGCATGTCATTATTGTCCTGAATATTATCAAGCACCAGATTAAATTCCTTAATTTCTTCATAGAGATTTTTCACGGTAGTATTTGCATTAGGAAAGTAAAAATAGTTCAGGTAATTCTTATCGACTTTTTTGCTTATGTACCAAAATGATGCGAAAGCACAGATGTATATAATTGCACATAAGGGACATATATTAAGTTTTGCAGATTTAAATCCCCAGATCCAATTGGAGTTATCCTTATTAAAGCCGATGATATTGGACACAGCATTATTAAAATCTACTTCCGCTTTTCTTTCCTGGCAGGACGGACAAAGTTTGTTATTTTTCAACTTCTTCGACGGATTTGTTTTCTTCAGTTTTTTTATATATTCCGAAATCCTTTCTTTTTTATAGGAACTCAGTCCTTTAAGCTTCTCTTCACTGAACTTCTGCAGTGATTTCCTTCCTTCAGGAATGCTGTTTAATTTTTCAAAAATCGTTTCTTTATTCAAAGATTTTATGTATTTTTTCGCATTTTCAAGATTAGCAATAAAATTATCAACACTTTTATTTATTGAAATATCTATCTTAAGTAATTTCAAAAAATCTTTATAGGGCGGTTTTTCAATTTCCCCAATTTTCTTAACGATCTGCTTCTGATTTATCTTTGTCTTTTTATCTTTCAAATCTTGTTGAGCTTTTTGTAATCTCTTAAGATATGCCTCAACATTGAAAAATTTTAGAAAAACATGTTTAATAAACTTTTCCTCAAAACCATTAAAAATGTCATCGTTAAATTCAATGTAATTTTCACCAAAAACTAAATATGAAATATCCTCCAACTTTCTTCCGTCAGCAATAATCTTTAAAAATCCAATAATCCCGGCGTTAAAATACCAATCTCTAAGATAAACCTTGTATTTCATAATTCCCCATTCTATATTTCAAATTTAAATTGCTATTTTTTGGTGTACTTTGAATACTGATAGTTTGTTTGTAGAAAAATCATAATTAGCAAATTTGATCCAGATTTTTTACAACATCCACCATACCAAAACCTTGTCCTGTTCTTAACCCGATACCGGATTGGTAAAGTTGTTGTAAATCTGCCGGGTCTCCTTTCAATTTGAAACATCCGCTAAAAGTTGTAAGTAACATAAAGGGCTTTCCGGTTTTTTCTCTAAATCCTTTCAAAGTATGCTTCACAACCTGCTTTTTCAAAGTTCCATTAATTGGCGTAAATTGCAATTGCTTGTGCAATCCTGAACCCTTTTGCCCATTTATTTCTCTTAAGTCTCGAAGGATTTTGTCATGTATGATATTGAATTGTTCATTAAACAAAAGCGCGTTGCAGGTCATAGGAAGAATTGGTTTACCCTCCCTATTTTCAATAAGAATAGGAGAAACTGTTTTGAAAACAACCTGATCTGTAGTAATTTTTTTTTCGTTTAAAAGGTAAACCCTATCAAAAATGATTTTAATACCATTACTCTTATCGAAGTCAAATTCCTTCATTTGAAGCAATCCGTTATAAAGATTAACTATGAACTCATAATCACATGAGCTGATAAATAGGAAAAGATTCATATTTTGTGGAATATAAAAAACAATGTCATTTACCGCTACATCCTCATCTAAGAAAAACTTTTCCTTTTTACAAACAAAATTAGGAGGTAAAGCAACACTGAAAGTAAAAGGTTTGATCCTTTTTGAATGAAAAGAACTCTTGTCAGGATAAAGATGTTCTTTGTATTCAGGGTTTGATCGAAATAAAATTTCCTTTATTAACGCCATTATTCTATGACGATACAGGATTGGAAGTTTTGCTATCTTGAAGCTGACTTTAATTCTCATTGTTTTGAGTTTGGTTTTATATAACCTTGATGTTTAACTCATGATTATTAATATGTTACACAACTTAAGTTAATTGTCAAGGGTATTCGCCGTTAGAAAATCAAAATCTCCAACCCTGAAAAAAGAACCGACGTATGATTAAATATGATTAAAAAATATAAAGTTATAATGACTCTCTTATAAAGGATGAAAAGAATAAAATCTGCTAATCTGAATAAAATAAATTAATCCAGTTATAAAAGGAAATTGGGTGGTATCTTATATTTGTTTAAAAAACAAATATATCGCATTTTTATAAACCAAAATAAGTTTTCACAAAGACAGAAAAACTTTTCTTTGTTATTAAATATCGCTTATGAGTTTATTTTTTCCCTGCTTTTTCGCCTGATACATCAGATTATCTGCTCTTGCTATAGCATCCTCAATATTTTCTTCTTTTTTAACAATCGTACCACCAGCAGAGATAGTGAATTTAATGGTTTCTTCATTATGGGTGATAAAAGTACTCTGAACCAGTTGCAAAAATTTATTTCCCGTAGTGATTAGGGAATTTTCATCTTTCACGAACACAACTGAAACAAATTCCTCTCCTCCCCATCGCACAGCAATATCACTGTGTCTTAATAAATTATTAAGCATTTTAGCCATTGCATATAAAACCCGATCGCCTGTATCGTGACCAAATTTGTCATTTATTTTTTTGAAATCATCAATGTCAATAAACAAAATGCCGGTTTTATAATCAAGCCTCAGCATCTCTCTCTGCCTTAGTGGACATATAAACTCAAAGCCCTTGCGATTATAAAGTTTTGTCAGCGGGTCTTTTAAGGCAAGACTCAAAAGGTCCTGTTCATGATCTTTTAATGATGACAATACCGGATTAAATAATTCTATTAAGCCTTCAACCTTTCCATTTTCTATCACAGGAATTCCTGTTACATTTACCAGCAGCCTGTATCCGCTTTTATGATGCAAATATACTTCGCCTTTAACCTGTTTGCCTGTTTCCATTGCATGCGCCATCGGGCAATCATTCAAACAAAGTTCATTGCCCTCTCTGTCAGTATGTCTTAAGATATTGTCCCTGCAACTTTTTCCGACCACTTCTTCTGCGTGGTATCCTGTCATGTCCTGCGCAGCTTTATTCCAGTAAAGAATTTTTCTATCTGTATCAATAATGTAAACGCCCTCATACAAGCTATCAATTATTTTGTAAAAAAGTCCTTCTTT
Organism: Candidatus Omnitrophota bacterium; assembly: GCA_023819255.1. Classification (GTDB taxonomy): domain Bacteria; phylum Ratteibacteria; class UBA8468; order B48-G9; family DTJG01; genus DTJG01. The sequence goes on along the minus strand of JAMWBU010000030.1, from coordinate 13,240 downwards.
CAAACAAACTCCTTTCTGAAAAGTTTATTCTGCTAATATTATATGTATTATATCACCCGAACCTTCATTTCACACCCCACTTTTCCATTTTCCTTTTCGTCCCTCTGAAGGGAGGAATTGACAGGCCAAAGGAAAAGTGTTGAAAACTGCGCATTTTTTCGGATATAATAACTCTGTCCACAAAACCAGTCATTCCAGGGGGTTTTTATAAAAAGAATTGCTGCGTTTACTCTTATTGAGCTTCTTGTGGTAATGGCAATCACTGCGATTCTTGCCGGAATTTTATTGCCGGTTTTCGCAAAAGCGAGGGAATCAGCAAAAAGGGTGGTTTGCCTCAATAATCTAAAGCAGATTGGTATGGCAATAGGTATGAAAACGATGGATGGCGGAGCTTTCTATTCAGATGTTTATTATGGAAATATTATCCGGGAATCTACTGGAGAATATGTAGGAATTGGCAGGTTTCACACCCACCTTAAAAGCATAGAGATGTTTGGTTGTCCTTCAAGCAACTATGCAAAACCAGAACAGGTAAAAAAGGCTGATGAGAAAGATGGAATTGTTGAATCTGCTTATGTTTACAGACCAGAGATAGAAAATAGTGGTGGAATTGTTGCTGTAATTATGGATTTTAATATAGCCGCAGGTGAAAAATACAACCACAGGGGAATCTTTGTCAACATTCTTTTCTCAGATGGCCATACGAAGGGTTATCCTGACGCAAATCGCACAATGACGCTTTCCGATGATCTTGCCTCTGAATATGAAAGAGTTTTTCTGCTGGCAGATAAGAAATAATAGCAACTAAAGTCCCCTTGAAATTCTTGCTGCAAGTGAAGAAGGAAGTCCTGCGTCAAGGATCTTTTTTGCGGTGATTTCAACCGGGTATGAAATTCTGTGGAGTTCAAATATCCTGCTCTCTGTGTCGAATATGGCGCAACAGGCATTCGGATTTCCGTCTCTTGGCTGGCCAACGCTCCCAGTGTTTATTATGTACCTTTTATCTCCTTCCAAAAAAATGCGCATTCTACCATCGGGCCTTTGCGCAATGATGGCTGGCAATTTTTGACCATCAGATATGGAAAATGCCATTGGAAAATGGGTGTGTCCGATAAAACAAATTTTGAATTCAAACTCATCAAAAATCCTTTTTGCTTTTGAGCGGGAGTTTGTATAAAAATATAGCGGGGCAACCAACCCACCATGACATATGACAAAATCTTCTAATTCAACTGTTGTTTTCCAACCAGAAATTGTTTCTCTGGCAAACCTGCTTAAATGTCCTTCTGTCCATTCTATAGAAATTCTGGCATCTGTTGTGAACATATCGTAGTTGCCAGTGATGACTGCTTCCTCATGATTGCCCTTAATGAAAACTGTCTGAAATGACTCAAACAGTTCAATGCATTCTTCAGGGTTAACGCCATATCCAACAACATCTCCAAGTACCAGCAGTTTTTCAATCCTGTTTTTATGAAGGAAGTCATTTACCGCAATGGCTGCTTCAAGGTTTCCATGAATATCAGAGATGACGCCGTAAAGCATCCTTTTTCCTGTGGTATTCTGTCAAAAACTCAAGATCTTTATAGGCAAGAGCGGCATGTTCATACCTGTTTTTCGGTTCAGGGTCAATACAGTTTTTCAGTATGGCAATAACATAACCCGGAACCTCGCAATTGCATTTTACAAGATACTCTTCGACAATCTTTCCAAGGCTATAGATGTCGCTTCTATATGTCGCCTGCCCTGTTCGTCTTTCCGGAGCCATATATCTCTCTGTGCCTGCGTAAGGGAATTTATCCCAGAAGAGAAAACTCTTTCTTATCGCATACCCAAAATCTATCAGCTTAATAATTTTCATATCCGGAGAAATAAGAATGTTTTCTGGCTTGATGTCTTTATGAACTATTTTGTGCTGTTCCAGATGGTCAAGAGCAGAAAGCATTGCTTTGAAAATTAAAATGACTTCTTCAAATGAAAAAATTTTTTCCATTGACCATTGACGCATGCTTTTCCCAGCAACATATTCCATAATAAGCCCGAGGTCTTCTCCATTATGGAAAAATTTGTGCACCTTTACTATGTTAGGATGGTTCAGTTCCATTGCGATCAGAGCCTGTTTCTTGAATTGAGCAATGTGCGCTGAATTATTTAATCTTGATCGTTTTGTATTAAGAAGCTTTATTGCTACATAGGAACCAAATTCCGCGTCTGAAGATGTGGCTTTCGCAAGATAAACCCCTGATGTTGACCCCTGCCATATCTGTTCTATAATCTCATAGTCTTCAATAACCTGACCCGCGCGTTTGCTAACCATTTACATAATGACAATAAAATTGCAAAAAAATTTTGTTCTCACAATTATGATACCCTATTCTCTGCAAAAAACAAAATTTCATCTTTTCATTCCGATGATGCAAGGCGGTTTTGAAAAATCTCCCCCCGGTCCTCTTTTGGAAAGAGGGGAGAAAAAGTAGTTCCCCCCTTTCATAAAGGGGGACTGCAGGGGGATTTTACAAATAGGGAGAAAAAACATCTTAATGCCACGCAGGGCGAATTGGTATAAAATAATATTATGCCGATAGAAGGAGTTGTTTTTGATTTTGACGGAACCATAGTAAGTCAGGAGATTGATTTCAAGAAAATCTTTCTTGAAATTCAACAACTGGCCTGTCAGTATAAGATCAAAGAACCAGAAGTAAAACTTCCAATCCTTGAATATCTCAGGGCGGTAGAAAAAATAAATAAAGGAAGATGCGATAAATTTTTGGTCCACGCTTATGATCTCTTATTAAAAAGAGAAAAAGAGGCATCTAAAAAAACAAAACTGATAAATGGGGTTTTAGAATTTCTCATTCATCTGAAAAAAGAGAAAATCCTGATTGGAATAGTGACAAGAAACAGCAGATATGTTGTCGAGAATATCCTTAAAAAAACCTGTATACCCTATGATATTCTTGTTGCAAGAGAAGATGTTGCACGCGTGAAACCACATCCAGATCATATTAGTCTTGTTATAAAAAAACTAAACCTGAAGAAAAGTCAGATTATAGTCGCAGGGGATCATCCGATGGATGTTATCGCGGCAAAAAGAATCGGAGCTTTATCCTGCGGAGTGTTATCTGGAGGGAAAAGCCAGCAGGATTTCATTGAGGCTGGAGCGGATTTTATCTACAGCGATATCACCGAACTTGCTTATTTCCTCGGACTTAAAGAGCTGCCTGACGGAAAGTTACAGCATCAACTTCTGCAATACCTATTAAAAAGGTACTGCGCCTGTGATAGAGGTGTGCTTGTTGGGCCTGGTATAGGACTTGACGCGGCAATTATCAAAACCCGAACAAAAACTCTTGCGCTGAAATCAGATCCAATCACGCTTGTTTCAAAAAACGCAGGCGCTTATGCAGTAAAAATCAATGCCAATGATATCGCGTGCATGGCTGCAAAACCAACCTGGTTGCTCACAACGATTATTTTTCCTTCTGGAACAAAATTTCCTGAAATTGAAGAGACATTTCGGGAAATTTCAAAGATTTGCCTGAGGGAAAATATTGCCTGGGCTGGTGGCCACACTGAAATAAGTCAATGTATAAGGCAAACCCTGATTTGTTGCGCAATGGTTGGAGAAAAAATTAAAAACTTGAGGCAGGTAAAAAATGTTAACCCGGGCGACGCTCTTATCCTTGTAAAGCAGGTCGGTATAGAAGGCGCATCAATCCTTGCCAGAGAAAACAAAAAACTTGGTGAAAAATTTCCTGCCATTTATAGCAAGGCTATCAACGCAATAAAAAGACCGGGTATTTCAATTGTTAAAGAGGCAATGATTGCATGGAAAACAGTCCCTGTGATTGCAATGCATGACCCAACTGAGGGAGGTATTGCATCAGGCATTGCTGAGATTGCGCAATCCATTGGATGCGGTTTTATCATAGATGAAAGAAAGATTATGTTTTTCAAACCCGCAAAAATCTTCTGCCAGTATCTTGGATTAGATATCTACGGGCTCATCTCGTCAGGTTGTCTTCTTATTGTTGTTCCTGCGCGGTATGCTGAAAATCTTATTTCTGCTTACAGAAGTCATAAAATAACAGCAGCCATCACAGGACGGGCAATAAAAGAGAAAAAAATTCTTTTGATGAAAAAAGGCAATCTGGAAGAAATGCGTTTTTCAGCAACAGATGAGATATTGAAAACCAGATAATTCCGGGATATAATTTAGTCATGAGCGATACACAAGCTGTGAAAACAATCCTTGTGGCCGAAGATGACCCTGAAACCCGCCTGATACTCCAACAGGGACTTACCAGGGCAGGCTATTATGTTGTTCTGGCTGAGGATGGCGAACAGGCCCTTGAAAGATTTCGCCAGTTCAAACCAGATCTTGTCCTTCTGGATATTGAAATGCCGCGCTTCAATGGTTGGGAGGTTCTTGAACGGCTTAAATCTGGCTGGCGCAGTAGAAGGGTTCCTGTAATAATGATAACAGGAAAGACATCTGACGAGGACAAAATCAAAGGTTATTCTCTCGGCGTGGACTATTATGTCACCAAGCCATTCAATATTCAGAGAATCCTTCCAATCATAAGAAATCTTGTCTCAGGCACAAAATAAAAGAATCCACATTATGAACATCTGCCTGTGCCAGTATAACATAGAATGGGAAAATAAGCAGAAAAACAAAGAAAAAATCACAAAAATACTTTCAGACATCAGGAATGTTCAACTGATTATTTTCCCTGAAATGGCACTTTCCGGTTTTTCATTTAACAAAAAAGCCACAACGCTTACCCCTGATGATATCGATTTTTTTGCTTCAATCGCAAAAAGCAAGAATGCTTTCGTCTGCTCTGGCGGAGTCATTGAAGAAAAAAATTCCTGTCTTATCATTAACCCATCAGGTGATGTTGTAATGGCTGTTGCCAAAATTCATCTTTTCTCGCCGTCAGGAGAACCTTCCCATCACCTGCCGGGTTCAGAAATAAAATCATTCACGATTGGCAAAGTTCGTGTAACACCTTTCATTTGCTACGACCTGCGTTTTTCTCCGCTTTTCTGGTTGAGTGCCGCAAAAACAGATATTTATGTTGTCATCGCAAACTGGCCTTCAACAAGAGCAAACCACTGGAAAACTCTCCTTGTCGCCAGAGCGATTGAAAATCAGACGTTTGTCATAGGAGTTAACAGGATAGGTATAAGCCCCAAAGAACAGTATTGCGGAGATTCATGCATTGTGGATCCATGGGGAAATATGGTTTTTGACGCCTGTTGCGAAGAAGGTGCGTTTAAGTGTAAAATAGACGCCAGCAAAGTTGAACAAACACGTTCGCGTTTCCCTATCTTAAACGACAGAAAGAGATTTGCTGAGTATGAAAAACTACTAGAAAATGAATAGGACCTGGCGGTGTACAGTAAATAATTTTCCTTCAGATAGATCAATTGCTCCCTGCAGGGTAACAATCCCTATTGCAAAACAGGGCATCAGGAAAATGCTTTTTTCGATAGAAAGACCTGATGGGTCTGTTGTATCTGCGCAATCAAGGACGCTGGTCAGTTATCCAGATGGTTCTCCTCGATGGATTCAACTTGATTTTGAAGGCAATGGAAATGGCTGCTACACGGTAAGAAACACACCTGTTGAAGAAAAAGAAAAGGGCCTTCTTAAATTGAAAAAATTCCTGTCCGGGTTTTCTGTGGAAACCAGAGGGTTAAAGGTTGAGTTGTTGAAAAGAAAAGAGTTTCCTGTCAGTTCTATCTTTTTCAACAAGAGCAATATCCTTGCAGAAAACACTGAATGGGTAATTTCTGCGAAAGCCGGCAAAAAAATTTTTAAATATATGACTGATACCGGAAGTTTTAAAGTTGAAAGCGAAGGCGATAGAAGGTTTCAGGTTTCATGGAAAGGATGCCTTTTTGAACACGAAAAAGGCGAAAAACTTCTTGATGTAAAGTGCACAATAGAATTCCTTGCCGGAATTCAGGGGTTTTCTCTTTCTATCCATTTTTTTCACTGCCTTGCAGAAAAGCCATTTTTGAATATCGATTCTATTTCGTGCCGGTTTTTGTTGCCTTCTCTTGTTAAAACACTTCTCTGTCAGGAATCTTACAGCAATCTTGCAATCAAAAGGATTGTTGAAATAGAAAAGGATATTGAAATTTTTCTTGATAAAACAAGGTTTTCTCCATATGTAAAAAATACTTCTGAGCTCAAGGATAATTTTGATTATCCTGTATTTTTACGGGACTTTAATCAAAACGTTACATCGGCAATATGCATAAAAAATGATTTTGTTTCTGCCTGTGTTTGTATGAGGGATTTTGTTCATCACAGGCCAAAAAAAGTCAGGGTCGGAAAGGGTGAAATCTGCTATGAGGCGTGGCCGGAATTTGCAGGGGTTCTCAATCTTCAACAGGGTTCAAGCTATAGAACTCAATTCGATTTTATTTTTACAGATCAGGATAATTCGATAAGAAATTCTCTGGAACAACCAGAAACCACCAGGGTTGAGCCATGCTATGGCTGGCTTGAAAAACAGTGTTTGACTTATGCTGGGGAAACATTTCATCAGTGGATTTTGTTCTCTGAAAAGGATTCAGGGCTCTTTTCATGGTTGCTCTCTTCTGCGACTGCTCGTTTTTACACTGTATCAGAAATGTTTCACTATGGAGATACCATTGATGAGGGTTATTCTCGGTATTATGTTTCTCAAGGAAGGTTTCCTGCAGAATTAAGACCAGCCGGGTTTCTTTTCAACATATACGGCGGAATTTATAAAACGCCGCAAGATCCTGAACCTGTCTGGGCAAATAATGAGTATGATGCGATATACTGCCTTTGCCTTGAAGCGATGAGAACAAGAAATGCTTCGGTTCTGAAAAGACTGACAGCAGCTGCCAGGCATCAAATAGAAACTGATTTTGTCTATTACTCGGACCACTGGCAGCAACATCGATCATGCCCTCAACATTCATATGGACACATAAGAATGATGTCCTGTCTTCCCAGTCATCAGTGGACTCAGGGGCTCTATCATTACTATGTGCTAACTGGCGATGATGATGTGCCCGATATCATACAGGCAATCTGCGATTATGACATAAATTATTTTGAAAAGATATCTTTTAAGTTTAACAATTTTTTCAACAGAGAATATGGATGGGCAATTCTTGCGCTGGTTTATGGATTTGAAACAACAGGGAATATTACTTATATTGATAGGGCTGAAAGCATGATAAAGGAGCTTGAAAAAAATACGACCGAACAGCAAGCAAGAGACGCCTTTGGAAAAGATTTTGCGTGTAATACGGTGCTGCTGGGACTTATGGCTTATCATCAAGCGACAAAAAGCCGATGGGCAAGAAAACTTTTTCTCAGATGGGTTGAATATGGAATAAAAAATTTTGCTGACAGAAAATACGAGCCGAGAATAACAGAACTTTTTATTGAACCGCTTGCATATGCGTATTTTCTTACCGGAAAAAAAGATTTTCTTATTAAGAGTTTGTGGCATCTTGAACTTTTCTTAAGGGGATGGAATGACCTGCAATGGCTTTCAGAAATTGCCACTCTTACGACAAAAAAATATGCAAGAGTATACAGAGGGCTTATCCATTTTCTCTATGCCTGCAAAATGGCAAAACTTCTTTCAAAACTTGACAGAATCGTCACAAAAAATAATATAAATCTTACAAAATTGGAGAAAAATGAAGATTGTTGAAATAAGTGGTTTGATCGAAGAAGGAATGTGGAATTACGGAGACGAACTTGGTGAACCAATTTTTGCTGGACCAAGAATAACTGAACTTGCATCTGTGGAAAAAAATGGATTCAGCGCACACAGAATAGAATTTTCAATCCTTACAGGAACCTATCTTGAAACAGGAGCGCACCTTCTGGAAAATGTGAAAACCATTGATTGTGTCGACCCGAAAGATTTATTTCTGCCTGCAAGTATCATTAAACTGGACAAACCACCTGAAAGCCACATAACAAAACACGAGCTCATAAGATCCGGAGTAAAGGTAAAAAAGGGTGATTGTCTTATTATTTTTACCGGGTGGTACAGGATGTGGAACAGGAAAAACTTTGTCCTTGATTGCCCGCACTTTGACTCTGATTGTATGGACTGGATTGTTTCAAAAAAAGTAAAGATTCTTGCTTCTGATACGCCCTGCTATGATGATATTCGGGATCCTGTAGACTCAAAAACATTGCCTCAGTTAAGAAAATTGTATTTAAACGGAGCAATGGCGCTTGCGCCTGTTGTGAATGGCGATAAAATAAGACAGGCCAGAGCAAAAATCATTATTCTTCCACTTAAAGTAAAATCATTAAGCGCAAGTCCTGCAAGGGCGGTTGTTATCTATAGATAAGGGGGATATATGAAAAAACGTTTGTCCTGGGGTATTATAAGCACAGGCAGAATTGCTGGAGCATTTGCTGAAGGTCTTATGAAATCAGAAACAGGCAAACCTGTCGCGGTTGCGAGCAGAGACATTAAAAAAGCACAGGAATTTGCCGAAAAATTCAATGCGCCAAAAGCATACGGAAGTTATGAAGATTTGCTCGCTGATCATTCCGTGGAAGCAGTTTATATAGCAACTCCACATCCTTTGCATGCTGAGTGGGCAATAAAGGCGGCTGAAGCAAAAAAGCATATCCTTTGTGAAAAACCAATCGGCATCAACCACGCAGAGGCAATGGCAATAATTGAAGCGGCTGCTGAAAATGATGTTTTCTTGATGGAAGCATTTATGTACAGATGCCATCCACAGACAGAAAAACTTGTAGAATTGATAAGGGAAAATATCATTGGAGATGTAAGGGTGATACAGGCAACATTCAGTTTTCACGCATCCTTTAACCCTGAAAGCCGGCTTTATAATAACAGCCTTGGCGGTGGCGGAATACTTGATGTTGGCTGCTACTGTACATCTATGGCTCGGCTTGTCGCTGGTGTTGCTACTGGCGGCGAAATCGCTGAACCCATTGAATTGAGCGGTTATGGCCACACTGGCAGCACAGGCGTGGATGAATGGGCAATAGCAGCAGTTAAATTTCCCGACGATATCGTTGCTCAGCTTTCAACAGGTGTTGGCCTCGCTCAGGAAAATGTGGTTCGGATATTCGGGACAAAGGGCTATATTTTAATCCCTTCTCCCTGGATTATTTCCAGACAGGGAGGAGAGTCAAAAATTATTGTCCAGATTTATGGCGAACCTGAAGCAAGAGAGATTGTTGTAAAAACTGATAAGTGGCTGTATAGCATAGAAGCAGACACAGTAGCGGAAAATATAGAAAACAGGCAGGCGAAATTTCCTGCTATGAGCTGGCAGGACACACTTGGAAATATGAAAACACTGGATATATGGAGACAGAACATCGGGGTTGTTTATGAGAAAGAAAAGCCGGAAAAGATGGTTTTTACAGTCGCTGGTCGTCCTCTTCAGCCAGGGATAAAATCAAAAATGAAATATGGCGAAATAAAAGGTCTGGATAAAAAGGTATCAAAAGTATTTATGGGCGCTGATAATCAGTTAACCTTTCCACACGCAGCAGTTATGTTTGATGACTTTGTGGAAAGAGGAGGCAACGCTTTTGATACTGCCTTTGTTTATGGCGGCGGAGTTTGTGAAAAAATGCTGGGTCAATGGATAAAAGCAAGAAACATCCGCAAAGATGTCATAATTCTTGATAAAGGCGCGCATACTCCTTTGTGCAACCCGCAGGATATGACAAAGCAACTTCTCGTAAGCCTTGAAAGGCTTCAGACTGACTGCATTGACATTTATCTTTTGCACAGGGATAATCCTGACATACCTGTCGGTGAATTCGTGGACGCATTGAATGAACACAAAAGGGCAGGCAGAATAAAGATTTTTGGAGGCTCAAACTGGACTCTTGAAAGGGCGCAGGCCGCAAATGAATATGCAAGAAAGAAAAATCTGGAGGGCTTTTCTGTTATAAGCAATAACTTTTCTCTCGCAAGAATGCTTCATCCAATCTGGCCGGGGGTTATCTCAAGTTCTGATATAGAGTCAAGAAAATGGTTTGAAAAAACTCAGATGACACTTATTTCATGGTCAAGCCAGGCAAGGGGATTTTTCACTGGAAGATATACTCCTGAAGACCAGAGCGACCCCCAGATGGTAAGATGCTGGTATAGCGAAGACAACTTCAAGCGTCTTGAAAGGGTAAAAGAACTTGCCAGAAAACTCAATGTACCGACGACCGCCATAGCTCTTGCGTATGTGCTATGCCAGAAGTTTCCTGTTTTTGCGATTATCGGCCCAAGAACACTGATGGAAACAAGGTCCTCCCTTGCAGGGCTGGATATTGAGCTAACAGAACAACAAATGAGGTGGTTAAATCTTGAAGAATAAGAATATTCTTATATGTCTTTTTTTTCTTGTTGCGGCTTTTGTTTTTGCTGAGAAAACCTCTTTCTATCTATGGCTTGAACCCGAGTGGTTCGATGGCGTTAAAGGCCGTTTCTCATACTGGCCAGGCCCTGAATATTCAAAAAAAGCGACCGGTTTCTGGGCTATCGCCGGACCAGGGATATCTGCTGAATGGTCTCAGGGAGGAGAGAGTGAATGGAATTCAATAGCAGCAGGTTCTGATGAATCATCTGCTGAATGCACAAGGTCCATCTATTTACCAGCAGAAGGCAAATACAGAATCTGGGTAAGGTATGTTGACCACAGAGACGCGGAAGAACCATTTAGCATTGCGATTGAAAAAAACAAAAAAATAATATTACAGGAAAATCTTGGAACAAAACCCGTGGTACCAAAAAATGACGAATATCAGCTTTACTGGGGTTTTTCTTTTGGCTGGGACTTCATTGAATGCCGTTTGCCTGAAGGAGAAGCAATACTAAAACTTATAATAAACAAGCCTGCTGATGCCTGGAGACAGATTGATGCTATTTGTATTACCGATGATACGCAATGGAAGCCCGTATTCAGAGAAAAACCGGATTTTTTATATTTTTCCTCGTTCAACATTGACGCTCATATTTCCGTACGTGGCTCAGCAAAAAATCTGCCAATTGGCTCAAGATGGAAAAGAAATCCTGTTGGTGGTAAAGATTTTTCAATGTGGACCGGAATTTCAACAAATAAGAACTGGTGGAACGCTCAGGATATAAACACACTAAACCTTTATGATGTGCTTTTTGAAAATGGTTGTAATAGCGACATCAAAGGGGAATTTCAAAAGCAATTTTCTGGAAGAAAGGATATTCCGATAATTTCGTGGACCAATCTTTTACCTGGTATATATCTTGGAGAAAGCCCGGATCTATCCCCTGACAGTCCATTGAGAATATGGCTAGAGAAAACAGGTACTCAATTTTATATCCTTACCAATTACGCAAATCCAAAATATGATGAAAAAACAGGCCCTGCTACATATGAAGCATTGACAGGGCGTCTCGCAAAGCAATTCCTTGGATACATCCATGGCGAAACCGTAGGAACAGTAGGGGTTTCTGGTGGTGAGGGAAAACTTGCAAATGATAGGAGAACCCATCTTGAAAAATGGGGAGAAAATCTTGTAAAAAGCCAGACAGAACAATGGAGTAAGTTTTACAGAACAAATGTATCTTTTGATCATTTCAGAAAAAGTATTCCCTGCCTTTCATGCGAAAGCATAGCGCTTGTCCACAAGTTTTTTGACCTTGGCCTTGATATTGTTGGTTATGAGCTTGATGCTACAAATTATCATGCGCCAATGAGAATTGCTTTTGTAAGGGGTGCTGCTAGACAGTATGGCAAATCATGGATCAATTATGCAAGCGGAAACTGGGGTGACGCCTGCAATTATTTTACGCAGGAGCCGATTGTTCCAAGGGGAGCAAAATCCTGGTTTCACAGCAAGTATGCGATAACAGACGGAGTAAGCATCAGCTGGTACAGAAGATTTTATTACCTGAACTATCTTTCTGGCGCAAGTGCGATTTACTGGGAACAATCCCTGACAAACCAATGGATCAAGCCAGGTCCAGGAACTCACCCTGTTCAATTAAGCCCTTTTGGAAGGGCAACTGTTGATTTTCAATCGTTTGTAGACCGATTACCTGACAGAGGGGAACCATATACGCCAGTTGCATTTTTGCTCAGCTACGGGCATGGATATGAAAATGTAAACTATACCTGCAAAATGCTGAATGTTTTTCTTCAGGACAAAAATGATATTGAGTTAAGGGAACTTTTCAATGTGGCATGGTTTCCAGCGCCTGTTGTGGAAGGAATGCCACAGACCCCTGATGTCCAGAGCATGCCTTCAGGGGTTTTCGGAAATATCTTTGATGTCCTTGTAGACAGACCAGCAAGAGCACAAGCAATAATGAGTTATCCTGTGGTATGGGCTGCCGGGGATGTTAATCTTGATGGCGCATGGATACCGGTAATCGAGGATTATCTAAAAATGGGCGGTACTCTGGTATTAAACATTGAGGCAATAAGGAAAAACCCTGCTGTTGAAAGATTTGCTGGATTGAAGAGTTCTGACAGGACAAAAATTTTTGATAGATGGTCTTTTGACGAAAAAAACTATTACCCGGCCGTGCCTTACTCTGCCTATATTATTTCTTTAATCACTGCGCAGCCGATTGCATACGCGGAGAAAGATGTGCCGATCATCACAAAGAATCGCTATGGCGATGGATCTGTAATTGTTACGCTTGTTCCTCATATGACAGGAATGGATGAAAGAGCGCATCCTGCACTACCGTTTTTAATGAACGCTATTACCCGAGACTTATTGCCTTTTGAACTATATAAAGACGGGAAAAAATGCAGGGGAGAGGTTATGTACCAGATTAACAAAACAAAAAATGGATGGATTGTTGCCTTATTCAATAATCAGGGCATTGACAAAACACAAAATGGTATTGCAAGGGTGGACAGACGAAAATATGTTGAACTTGAAATTCGCACAACCATGAATGTAAAATCAGCAAAAGAATATACATCATTGCGCGATTTAAATATAGAAAAAAACTCAAAACTTTCACTTGTTAAACTAACCATAGAACCAGGTGATGTCCGGGTTGTTTATTTTGAAACAGAATGAGTAAGTTTTCTTTTTCCCGGAATCATTAGCTGAATTTTTTTGTTTTTCAACCTTGCGATAATCTTGATTTTGTTTTTGCTTTCTGCCTTTATCTCTATCTTTTCTCCTTCCTTTTTTATCTTTACATTCACCGGCCCAACCGGGGTTGATATCTCTGCCTCT
>JAMWBU010000029.1 GCA_023819255.1 Candidatus Omnitrophota bacterium | reverse complement strand
AGCTGGGTAACTTTGACCCTGAACCAGAAATATTTAACACTAATCTAACCCAATGGTTAATAGAATATAACTTTAATAGACCCCACCAGGCACTCGGTTACCTTTCCCCTATCGAGTATGTGAATAAATATCAAAAAGTGTTACCTATGTACCCATCTCATACAATCTCTTGGAAATAGATTTTCTTATTGTATAATATGAGTAAACAAATATGAACAAGTTATATACTGAAATTATAATTGATTGTCCTGTAGAAAAATTTTTACGTCGGCGTTTTATTATTGATGAAATCCCACAAAGTCTTATTATCGTTTCTCCAATAATATGTACCCTTAAAAGGACAAGATATACAATTCCTTATCTTGTAGAAAAAATAACAAAAGAACGAATCAGAACTTATGTTATTACTCGGAAACCTGAAGAAAATTTTCATAAAGAAGCGGTTGATATATTAGCCCAATCTGACTTTATAGAAATAAGATACAACAATTCATTACATGCCAATTTATATATCTGTGCGTATCTAAACGAATGGAATAGTTTCGCACTTTTAGGTTCAGCAAATCTTACAAAACATTCTATTGAAAAAAATATTGAAGTTGGGGTTATAATTTATAGTAGAAATGAGGGGAAAAATTTGAGGTATGAATTATATCGGGGGGGGGAACTGAAAGATTAAGGACATTGTCAGAAACAAAATTAGTAAAAAAAATTAAATGATAAGGAGGTAAGGAAAATGGAGTTTAAAGATTGGTTTTGTTTAAAAGATAGGGAAAGCTTTACAATTGATGCCAAAATTCATCCAAACGATGCAAGATTTTATTTTGGCAGACATGAAATCAAAAACTGGATGAAAGGGCAGTTACGTAGGTCTTTTGTTGACCCTGGTGTGCCTAAAATAATTATTTATGGACCTTATGGTTCAGGAAAGACACAGACCCTTTTTCATATTGAATATTACCTTAAAACCGAGAAACCAGAGGCGTGCAGGTTGTTTCCCCGGACTATTCATCTGGACTTAGAAATGCACAGCAAATCTACTCATTTTGACTGGCACCTTCAACTTATGGAGATGATAGGTAAAGATACAGTAGTGAAATGGGTTGAGCAACTTCGGAACAGGGGAAACCTAGAACAAGAGTTAAAAAAAATTGTCTCTGAACCAAATATAATATCCATACTAATAAATCTGCCTTCCGGTGGTGATATTGGTCTATCTGCCTGGCGATGGCTTTGTGGTCAAGAACTCTCTACAAGAGAATTAGAACAATTTGGAGTGACAAGGAATCTCGGCCAGATTGGTTCCGGAGATTTAGTAAATGCATTAATAGGGATTGGTAAGCTTGCTGAGGTAAATGGAGAAAAGATAATTTTCCTTATGGACGAAGCAGAACAGTTTAGAAATGTAAAAACCGGTGATGCATCGGAGTCACTGCATACTTATTTAAGAAAACTTTCAGAGCCACAAAATTCCAGTGTTGGATTTATTATTGCAGGTTTTGCATTAACATTAGACGATATGCCAGAATTGTTGGTTCGGCCTGATATTAGAACAAGACTTGGTGAAATCAATATTAAAGAAATAGTCAATTTACCAGCAGTTAAAGATGTAAAGATATTTCTTACAGAATTACTTGATGAATTAATAGATAAAAAGAACGCGGAAAAAAAAATTCAAAAAGAAAAAATTGGTGTTACATTAAATACTTATCCATTTACTTCCAGTTCTTTTGATTTATTATGCGAATTTGCTTCACAAGACCCAATAAAAGCATTGCCTCGCAACATAATAAAGTGTGTTAATGAATGCGCTATCACTGCTTGGGATGACAAAAAAACAATAATAGACGAGAATATTGTTAATGAAATTGCACCAATAATATTTGGATAAAGCGTGTTATGAAGAAATTCACTGTTAAACCAAAAATATTTCAAGAGAAAGAAGTTTTGATTAACAAATGTGAAGGCGTTCCTTACGATTTTGTATTTCTTGGTAGGTTAGCCGAATCTGGGCAAATTATAAAAATTAATTATGATCTTTCATTAGAACATGTAGTGGCAATTTTTGGCAAAAGAGGTTCTGGAAAATCTTATACCCTTGGAAGTTTTTTAGAAGGACTCTGTACTAAAGAAAAAGAGACATCCATATCGAAGACCTCAAAGGTGCGGGGATGTCTGCTATTTGACGCTTTAGGTATATTTCAATGGACAGATACACCACTTTCTTCTCAATCCAATCAAGAAATCATTAAACAGCAAATCTCATTTCACAGAGGTTGGGATATAGAACCCGAACCCTTAGATGTGCAGGTCTGGATACCACAAGGCACAAGAGAAGATACAACACCATCTTCTTATAAGGATTTTACCATAAACACTTCTGATTTCAATGCTTCTGATTGGGGGTATCTGCTAGGACTTGATATTTTTCAGGATCGTATGGGGCAATTATTGAATGACGCCTATATTAAGGTTACTATTGATGGCTGGTCAGATGGTATAAAGAATTTTCCTCCGATAAAAGAATATTCAGTTCAAGATTTAATCAATTGCATAGAACAAGACACAGAACTGCAAAATAATTACCAACGCGAAACACTTAGAGCGGTTCGTCAGCAGTTATCTACCTACAATAGAAATTTACTCTTCCAAAAGAAAGGCACTGAATTGACTGAAATTATTAAATCTGGGACTCTCAGTGTGCTGGTTATGAATAAAATGTCAGATGAACTTAGATTAGTAATAGTTTCATCTATTATTCGTAAAATAATTCAATCAAGAATTGTAGCATCCGAGAGTGAAAAACATCTAAAAATCAGTGCTAATCTTACAGAAGAAGAAAAAAATCATCTTACAGAGAAAATTACAAAATTCATCCCGCCTTGCTGGATAGTTTTAGATGAGGCACAGAATGTTTTACCATCAGAAAGAAAAACATCTGCAACGGATGTTTTAGTGAAGTTAGTTAGGGAAGGACGAAATTTTGGACTTTCATTTATGTTTACCACACAACAACCTTCTGCAATTGACTCGCGTATTTTAGCACAGGTTGATACAATTATTGCTCATAAATTGACTGTTCAAAATGATATAGATTATGTGCGAAAAAATTTAAAATCAAATCTCCCTGACGAGATAAAATACGGTAATTTAATTCTCTCTTTTGATGAATTATTAAGAATGCTTGATGTTGGCCAGGCATTGGTTTCTAATACAGAAACTGCGCGGTGTTTTATTCTAGACATTAGACCAAGAGTAAGTGTTCACGGAGGATTTTAATAATGGAGTTAATTCGTGTTATTGAAAATACAGAATATTGCCAACAGCGACTCGGTTTTTTGAAATATATTGTTGCAAAATGTGCAAGCTATGGAACAAGTAGTTTATCCACTATTGGAAATGATTTGCTTGCCGCTGTTTCCCAAAAAGTATCAGTTCCGCTTGATAAAAGCATACAAGAATATATTACACAAAAAAGAAACTATGAGTCAGTCCGAACAAGAAACAATATTCAAAAGGATGATAATATTGTTTTAGAACTGCAGGACGTCTACTTGTCGGACGAAAGAATTCCATCTAAAACAGGCAAACTATTATCATACGCTTGGGAAAAGTATCCATATCTTGCTATTTCATTAGGGTTAATAAGAAAAACTTCATATTCTCTACTCGGAAAAGGACAGGTGTTGATTACCCTGACAGACAAGAATGAATTATTAGCTTTCAAAAGCTACCTGCCTGAAAGTAACCCTTTAATTATCAACGATAAGCAAAGATTGATATTCCTTTTTCTTCTACTTTGCTATGATGGTGATGTTATAAGGCTTTTATATAATAAAGCATTAAAAATGGAAGAATTTACTAATCGTTCACTTGGCGATTATCTTTCAGAAATTTATTTACAATTAGCAAGAACATCAAGACCAAAAGTAAGAAGTGGTGATGATATAGAAAAAGTTCAGCGTTTGATTGATAAAGCAAAAATACTTGAAAGATGGAAGGGCAAGCCAGATACAGGTAGCCGGACAGCAAGAAATAAAGCAATTATTGTTAGGATTGAACCATATGTTGATTTGGGATTAGTGAAGAAAAAAAATCCATTTGAATTTAGGTACAGAGTTTCGGATAGCGGAATCACCTTTTTTTCTGAATTTAAGAAATCTGATGATATTGAAAAATTTCTCTACAATTCGTTTTTCGAAGTATGCAATATGGCATTTGGACACAAAGCAGAGAAAATCTTGGAAACTCATAAGTTATTACCTTTGTTCTATGAATCATACAATACATTAAAAAGTCCATTGGGTTATGCTTCTATTGAAGATATGCTTCTTTTATCAGGGATAAAAGCAATTACAGAAAAGAGGATATATTTTGAAATAGCAGAGGGAATAAATTTATTGAAGAAAATACAAAAAGAAAAACATGAAGTGATTAACTTTAACATTGATAGAATGGGCAATCTTACCTATATCAAATTGGCAAATGGTTTTGTTAATTCCGTAAAGGACGAAAGATTATGAAACAGAATGAAAGTAATCATAAAAATTCAAGGTGTTCATCTACTGTAAGTCAGATTCCACCCGTACCAATACGACTGGGACATGATTTCCTTGGTAGTCAAGAGGTAATCGCAGATAATGGTTTTAAATACGAAGCAAAAAATATCTTGGAAGCAAAATATATTGTCTACTCACAAAAACCAGGTTTATCAAACGTAAAAGTACCTCTTGAACCATTCGTACAGCAAAAAATAGTAAAGGATTATGAAATTTATCTTCGTGAATTGAAAAAGAAATTTTTTGAAGCATTTTACAATCGCACACTTGACCATCAAATGGCACAAACATTAACTCAAACAGTTTTAAAACAACTTAATTTACCGGACGTAGAAGGGTTTTAACTATGGCAATGCCTACACTAAGAGAGATTGAAATTCCACTTCTGCACCTGGTAAATAGCGCTGGTGGTGAAGCAAAGCCTAAGGAAATATATGAACCATTAGCAGATTATTTCAAACTGACAAGACAAGAGCGAGAAGAATTATTGCCTAACACATCTTGCAGAAAATTTGAAAATCGTGTCCGATGGGCGCGTTGGCAACTTGTTAATAAAAGATTTCTTGATAACGCCGTTCGTGGTGTTTGGAAAATAACAGAAAAAGGTAAACAAGAACTTGCCAAGTATGGCCTACTGAATAAATTATTCCCTAACACTTTCGTTCAACAGAAATCAATGGAAGTTCAATTACCACAAGAACAAGTTGACTTTGTCTCGAAGGTAATCAGTGAAGTTTTGCCAGATGGTGTCAAAAAATTTCCTGATGATTTTTTAGATTCAAAGGAAAATATTAAGTTCCGCGAAATAAATATCCCCGGTACTCTCTTACAATTAGATCAATACTACAGAAATACTGTTGTTTCTCCCAAGGGCTATTTCCGTTACCAAGCAAAAAACCCTCCAGAAGCACTCTATATTGTGTATTCAAATCATATTGGTAGGAAAATCATTGAAATACCGGAAGATAATTTAATCGTTTTTAGGGCAGTAAAATTATACGAAAAATACATTAAAGATTTAGAAACAGAGCTATTCCAAAAATTCTTAGAACTCACATATGACGAATCTAAAGCTGAAAATTTGGTACATATTAGCTTCCTTAAACTTGGTGTCCAAAAAGTGTGGAGCGATAAATAGACTTGTTAGCTAACGATATAATGTAATGAACTGTTTCCTTCTGCACAGCTTAGTAAATCTTTTTTGAAAGCATTGTAAATTCTTATTTTTGAATTAAAAAGACATCACGGAGAGCTTATAAATATAAGAGATGTGTTTATCATGAGATTGCTACAAACCATAGACCTGATTTTTCCCAACAGAAGGAGGTAATGAAAACCACACTGTAATTAAAAAAGTTAAAAAATACACCAAGATTATTTTTGCTATCACTATAAAAATAATAACAAAAGTTTCTCTGCGCCTCATTAGTACATTTGATTTCTCAGGTTTATCTTGGTAAACAACATCTTTTTCCCTTTCAGGAATGTGACGGGGAATATTTTCACTAATTCTAAGCTTGCAATTTCTGTTACTTCATATGGATTTAAAAAATTTTATTGTGAAAAATATAGTATTCTATATTTTTCTATATCGGTTAGCACATCTACTTCAAGCAAACACTATATTTTTGGATTATTTTGACTGAGATTTTAGGATTTAATATCTCTCGGAAATATGTGATGTTAAATAATGTTATAAAGTGTTGCAGATTATCAATTTTTTGGTGGTGCGTATAAAATAACGGCTATCCATAAAAAAGATGTTAGAACTCAAGATTATTCCTCCAAGAGCTAACAATAAATTGGCTTCGTTATCAACTTCCTACTGTACTTTCCGTAAGCCCTTCCTCCGTACCGCATTGCTATACGGCATTTAATCCGTATTATTAAAATTCCGACGGTGAGTTAATACTGCTTTTGACATTCCAGCAGCGAACCCCGTATTTTTTTCTATTTTCTGTTCGATGTTTACAAATTTGCACAATAAATGGCAAGTTTCAATCTTTTTTTCGTCTGCTTCAGGTTTTGTTCCAAGATATGATAAAATTAGAATAAATATATTTTTATCACAAGTAAGGAAAATGAAAAAAAGCAAGAGGGGATGTTCACAGAAAAAAATTTAGCAAGTCTGGTAGAAGAGACGGACTATGGCATCATGGTATAGAATAAGAAAAGGACCCATTATGTGTTTCTGGAGTTGATAAAAAAGGAGGAATACTTGAAACATCCAGAGGCATATCAACAGACTGGGGAGTGTGTCGTATTCCGGAGAAAAAGCCATAGGTACTGGGGCGAGGAAGATAACCCCTGGTAACATCTTGGAATTAAGATACTGGAAGGAGTTTAAAACTACGAGCACAAGGAGAAAGATGAAAAACACACTCAATATTGTTGGCAGTATTTGCGATGGATTCAGGAGGAGAGATGAAGATTGGCAAGTTTAAATATAATGGTGAAATTTTTACAGGAATAGTTGAAGGCAGTACTGCGCATAAAATTGATAATATCTCCATCGAAGATATTATTCTGAAAAACCTGATAAAAAAAATCAATCATTTGAAAAGCGCAGAAATACCTCTTGATAAGGTCGAATATATGCCGCTACTGAAACCCGGGAAAATCATCTGTTTTGGTTTGAATTATAAGAGCCACGCTGCAGAAGGCGGCTGGGAAGTCCCTCAAGAGCCTGTGTATTTTGAAAAATCATCTTCCTGCGTTATTGCGCACAGGGCAGAGATTTGTATACCCGATGGCATCGGAAGGGTTGATCCTGAAGTTGAGCTTGCCGTGATAATAGGTAAAGAATGTAAAAATGCAGATACCGTGGATGCCGAATCCTGCATAGCCGGTTATACAATTCTTAACGATGTGACTGCGAGAGCCATGCAGAAAACTGATCAGAGCAAAAAATATCCCTGGTTCAGATCAAAAAGCATGGATACATTTTGTCCTATCGGTCCCTGGATTGTTACGCCTGATGAAATAAACTGGAAAGATGAATTGAAGGTAGAACTCAGAATAAATGGTGAAATAAAACAGAGTTCAAAGACAACAAATATGATATTTCAGGTTCCAGAACTAATTATGGCTATCACGCGATATCTCACCCTTTATCCTGGAGACATTATTTCGACTGGAACCCCGGAAGGTATCAGCCCGATAAAAAACGGGGATGTTGTGGAATGTGAAATTGAAAAGATAGGAATACTCTCAAATCCAGTAGTTTCCAATGACCACAATTTTACGTCTCAATCCTGATTCCGAAATAGAGATACTTGAAAAAACCGCAGACATTTTGAAAAAGTCAGGGGTAGCAATAGTTCCAACCGACACAGTATACGGCCTTGTTTGCGATGGCGAAAGTGAATACGCAAAAAAAAACATATACCTTATAAAAAAAAGAACAGAATCCAAACCCCTGATTGGATTTGTTAGGAATATAGAACAGGCAGAAAGGGTGGCATTTATTCCCAGATTATTCCTGCCTTTCATCTTGAATCGCTGGCCGGGTAGAAACACATTTGTTTTCAGATCAAGGATTGAAAGCAGATACATCGTTAACAAAGACCATACAATCGCATTGAGAATACCAGCGCACAATTTTATTAATCTTCTCTGCGAAATTTTCCCATTTCTTGCTTCAACAAGCGCAAATATTTCTTCTTATGGGAGCGCTTGTTGCGTTGCTCAGATTGATTCTTCAGTTGTCAATAATGTTTCAATAACTATTGACAATGGAAAATTGCCTGGCAGGGAATCTGCTATCTGGGATATGACGCAGGATACTCCAAAACTTATCAGGGGAAAAGTCCTTTTTGTTTGTTCAGGCAATTCCTGTAGAAGCCCGATGGCTCAAGCTATTCTGAAGAGTTTTGTAGCAACTTCGATTGATGTTATTTCAGCTGGAATCGAACCGAATTTTTATGGCAGTATGACCCGTGAATCAATTGAAGTACTGAAAGAAACCGGGATTAATGTACAGAATTTTGTTTCTAAAAACCTTACGCGAGAGATGCTTGAATTTTCAGACCTTGTTTTTGTGATGGAAGAAAAACACAGGGAAAGGGTTTTACAATTATTTCCGCAGGCGTATGACAGAGTTTTTGTTCTCAATGTACAGGATCCCGCAGGCAGTGATATTTTTAAATATCGTCAGATAAGGGATATAATTAAACAACGGATAATTAAAAATGTTCTAACAAGGATTAAAACATGAAGATAGGGATAGCAAGCGATCACGCTGGGTATGAAATGAAGAAATATATTATCGGATACTTAAGAAAAGAAGGATATGAGGTGATGGATTTTGGACCGCATATATTGAAAAAAGTTGATTATCCTGACTATGGAGCAAAGGCAGCTGCTCAATTGTCATCAGGGAAAATAGATAGAGCCATTTTGATCTGTGGAACAGGTATTGGTATGAGCATAATCGCAAACAGGTTTCGTGGTGTCAGGGCAGCTTTATGTTATACCCCTTTTCTTGCGGAAATAGCCCGCCTTCACAATGATGCCAACGCTATTGTTCTTGGTGGCAGAATAATTGCCAATGAACTTGCCTGCGAGATTGTCAGGGTTTTTCTGGAAACAAAGTTTGGTGGAGGCAGGCACCTTCGAAGAATAAGAAAAATTGATAAAATTATTCTGGATAAGGACCTGTAATGACTGAACAGGAAATTCTTGAAATTTTCAAAAAAACCGGCGCAATTCTTGAAGGGCACTTTTTACTTTCTTCAGGACTTCACAGCGACAGGTATTTTCAGATGGCAAAGGTTCTTCAATACCCTGATATTGCCAGCAGACTTGCCGGGGAGCTTTCTGCAAGATTTATCGACAGAGATGTTAACGCGGTTATTGGTCCTGCCGTTGGCGGAATTGTTCTTTCGTACGCGCTTGCCGAAAAGATCGGCGTTCGCTCAATGTTTGCTGAGAGAGAAAATCAGACAATGTCCCTTCGAAGGGGATTTATAATTGAAAAGGGTGAAAATATTCTTGTGTGCGAAGATGTTATAACCACAGGTGGGTCCGTGTCAGAGGTTATTGAGGTGGTTAAATCTTATGGAGGAATAATTGCGGGAGTTTGTTGCCTTGTTCAGAGGGGAAATCATAATTTAGATTTTCCGGTTGAGTTTCTTGTGAAGATTGAAGTTGAAAATTACTTTAAGGAAGAGTGTCCTTATTGTAAATCAGGTATTCCTCTTGTAAAGCCAGGCAGTCGCAATCTCAGTACTTGAGTTTCCTTAGTTGTTCTTCATTGAAACCAAAGTAGTGTCCGATTTCATGCAGGAGCACTTCTTCAACCTTTTTTTCGAGTTCTTTGCGGGTTTTGCAGATTCTTTCAAATGTGCGTCTGTATATAATAATTTTGTCGGGCATTACAAGATTGTAATTTGTCCGTTTTCCATATGGAACTCCGTGATATAATCCAAGAAGTTGTGGAGAATCGCCGTCTTCAACAAAAAATTCAACATTCTCAAGTTTTTCCCTGAAAAATTCTGGCAATTTTTTTAATTTCTGGTAAACTATTTCTTCAAGGTCTTTTTTGTCAATTTCCATAATAAAATTTTACCACACGGGGGTAGGTTATGATAATAGTCGGAGAAAGAATAAATGCAACAAGAAAACCAGTTCGTGAGGCGCTTGAGAAGAGAGATGAAAAATTTTTCCTGAAAGAAGCAAAAAGACAGCTGGAATGCGGAAGCGATTTTCTTGATCTGAACGCCGGAACCGGTTCAAGCCATGAAGCAGATGATTTGAAATGGCTGATAAATCTGATACAGTCCGCATATCCGGAGGTAAAAATTGCTCTCGACAGTTCAAGTCACAATGTTCTCGCAGAGAGCCTGCCACTGGTGAAAAATAAACCTGCAATGGTGAATTCAATAAATGCCGAGACAAAGAAATTATCTGAATTCTTGCCCCTGTTAAAAAATTTTCCAGATGTCTATATTGTCGCATTGACAATGGATGATTCAGGAATTCCTCTGGGATGGGAAAAGCGCCTTGAAATATCGAAAATTCTTTATGATAAGTTAAAAGATATCGGGATAAAAGAAGAAAATATTTTTTATGATGCTCTGGTGCAACCTGTCGGAACAGATTCAGAATCCTTTAAGACTTACTTAAAAAGTTTGAAAACAATAAAAGAAACATTGCCTTTAACCAGGTCTATCTGCGGTCTTTCAAATGTTTCTTTTGGCCTTCCAAAAAGAAAACTCATCAATAAGTATGCATTTGCCATTGCAATGTGCGAAGGACTTGAAGCGGTCATAATAGACCCTGTGGAACCAGGAATTCTTGAGGCAAGATGCGCTGCAGGCGTTCTTACCGGCACAGACCAGTTTTGCATGAACTACATTTCATATTTTAGAAATGGTAAAATATAGACAGGTTCGGGGCGTAGCGTAGTCCGGTTTAGCGCACCAGAATGGGGTTCTGGGGGTCCCCGGTTCAAATCCGGGCGCCCCGACCAAAAAATCCTGGTTCTATAAAAATTAAGCAATACAAAAAAATAATCTGAAAAACGCTTGTATAGAACTTTTTTCGGAATTTTATTTGCCCTGTAGGCCTTATAGCAAGTGTTATAAAGTCTGGATTCGGAAGATCAAGTGAAGCATTGACGAAAAAATTCAGCAATTCAGTACCACGGGAGGAAGAAGATGGAAACAATGGAGGCAATAAGAAAAAGAAGGACCATAAGACGTTTTTTGCAAAAGCCGATTTCTTTTGATATTTTGAAGGAGCTTGTAGATGCTGCGCGGTTGGCTCCAAGCGGTGGGAATCTCCAGCCATGGGAGTTTCTTGTCATTGATGACAAAAACCTCCTTGAGCCAGTTTTCTCAACCCTTGCCTGGGCTGCTTATCTTGGGCAGGAAGGCAAGCCAAAAGAAGGCGAAAAACCTGTGGCATACATTGCTGTCCTTCACAATAAAAAGATGAAATCTTTCACTCCGCAGGCAGACTTTGGCGCAGCGATAGAGAACATTCTTCTTGCTGCAGTTGATCTTGGTATTGGAAGCTGCTGGATTGGTTCTGTTCAGAGAGAGAAACTTGCTGAGATTCTTAAAATACCGGCTGATTATTCCATCGAATACGTTGTTGCGCTTGGGTATCCAGCTGAAACTGCAATTGCTGAAGATGAAAAAGGAGATCTCAAGTACTGGCGTGACAAAGATGGTATTCATCATGTACCAAAACGTAGACTGGAAGAGGTATTGCATCATAACAGAATATGAGATGGGAGGTATATATACGAAGATATAAGATGGAAAAATGGTATTTTGCTCATATGACTGATATGCAGCCACAGTTTTCAGAGTCATATTGTTTTAAGCCTGTATGTAAGGAAAACCGGGAAAACATATTTGTCGATTACGGAATTTTATTCATAAAAGCATCAGGTTTACAGGAATTTGTGACATGCTAATTAAGTCAAAATTATTTGTAAATAATAACCGTAATATTTTGTTTTTTGAGAAGATGTTTTCACATCGCGTACACAGACTTGACAAATTTTAAAAAGGTGATTAACTATATGTCAATTTTATGCCCCGCGGCATAAAATCAAAACCTATCAATTGAGATGGATGAAAGGAGGTGAATAAGAAAATGGCAGAGCAGAAAAAAAGCAATCCAGCAGCAGTAGCCATCTTGATTATTATCATTCTGGTGGCGCTGTTCTTTATCATTAAGCAAGCTATGCCGAAGAAAGCACCGCCACCTCCTCCTGGAATGGAAGGTGGACCGGTACCGCCTCCTCCTGGTGAAGCGCCAGCAGAGGTACCAGAAGAGGCACCAGCAAAGTAATCTTCGGCGCGATGAAGTCTTGACAGCATGACTAACAGCGGGTATAATTAATCCGCTTCAAAGTAGATCTTTGAAAATTTGGATCAGTGAAACCCTGGTTGTGTAAACTCAAAAAATTCCATTTTGAGGGTTTGATCCTAGCTCAGGGTTAACGCTGGCGGTGTGCCTAACACATGCAAGTCGAGCGACGAACTCGGGAAATTTTGCGCAAGCGGAATTTTCTGGGGGAAAGCGGCGGATGGGTGAGTAACACCTGGGTAACCTACCTTCGGGATCAGGATAACTCGTCGAAAGGCGGGCTAATACTGGATAATTACGGAGAAATTCATTTTTCCGTGGAAAGTTGTGTCCAAAAGACATAACACCTGAAGATGGGCCTGGGTCCTATCAGCTTGTTGGCGGGGTAAAAGCCCACCAAGGCTATGACAGGTAGCTGGTCTGAGAGGACGGCCAGCCACACGGGGATTGAGATACAGCCCCGACTCCTACGGGAGGCAGCAGTGAGGAATTTTGGACAATGCCCGCAAGGGTGATCCAGCGACACCGCGTGGGTGATGAAGGGCTTCGGCCTGTAAAACCCTGTCAAGTGGGAAGAATGCTACCTTTTCAGGTAGTTTGACGGTACCACTGAAGGAAGCCCCGGCTAATCCCGTGCCAGCAGCCGCGGTAAGACGGGAGGGGCAAGCGTTACCCGGATTTACTGGGTGTAAAGGGTCTGTAGGCGGTCAAGTATGTCGTATCTGAAATCCTCTGGCTCAACCAGAGAACAGGGTACGAAACTGCTTGATTTTGAGTCTGGACGAGGGGAGCGGAACTGCCGGTGTAGCGGTGAAATGCGTAGATATCGGCAGGAACACCAGTGGCGAAGGCGGCTCTCTATTCCGGTACTGACGCTGAAAGACGAAAGCGTGGGGAGCAAACGGGATTAGATACCCCGGTAGTCCACGCCGTAAACGATGGATGCTGGGTGTCGGTCCGTTTATCGGGTCGGTGCCGAAGCAAACGCGTTAAGCATCCCACCTGGGAACTACGACCGCAAGGTTGAAACCCAAAGGAATTGACGGGGGCCCGCACAACCGGTGGAGCATGTGGTTTAATTCGATGGTACGCGAAGAACCTTACCTGGGCTTGACATGCCGGTAGTACAGACCCGAAAGGGAAAGGATCCTGACTTTGTCAGGAAGCCGGCACAGGTGGTGCATGGCTGTCGTCAGCTCGTGCCGTGAGGTGTTGGGTTAAGTCCCGGAACGAGCGCAACCCTTGCCTGCAGTTACTCGCTTTAAAAGCAGCACTCTGCAGGGACTGCCGTGGTTAACACGGAGGAAGGTGGGGATGACGTCAAGTCATCACGCCCCTTATGTCCAGGGCTACACACGTGCTACAATGGCCGATACAAAGGGATGCGAAGCTGCGAGGCGGAGCAAATCTCAAAAAGTCGGCCCCAGTTCAGATTGCAGGCTGCAATCCGCCTGCATGAAGCTGGAATCGGTAGTAATCGCGGATCAGCCATGCCGCGGTGAATACGTTCTCGGGCCTTGTACACACCGCCCGTCACGCCAGCTGAGTCGGGGGCGCTTGAAGATGTCTTAAAGGCATCCAGGGCGAATCCGGCAAGGAGGGCGAAGTCGTAACAAGGCAGCCGTACCGGAAGGTGCGGCTGGATCACCTCCTTTCTTCGGAGCAAGTTTTATACAGGGTTCACTGGTCTGAAACTAAAGGGCAGGATGAAAATCCTGCCCTTTTTTGTTTTGCGGTAATTTTGACATACGATCGATTTTGTTGTAATATAACACTTAATCCATCGGGCGCATAGCTCAAGGGCAGAGCACTGTGCTGATAACGCAGGGGTTCGTGGTTCGAATCCACGTGCGCCCATTAATCTAAACAGGATTCAATTTTCTGAATTCTGTGGCAACCTTCAGGCAGGTTGTGATTTCATAATTATACCGCATCTTTTCACAAATATTTTTGAAGTCACCGATCATTCCTTCAAGAGTTTGACGCCTGAAATTTTCCGGATTATCAAACTCAAAAATATTATGTGTTAACGCTCTAATGATTTTTACTGGCACTTTTTCTTCAATCTGTCTTTTTATAGATTTTTCTATTGTGTATGAATGATTTTTTGAATCAACAAGCTCAACTCTTAAATCAAGCGGATGTTTGCCGCTCCACATCCTGCTTTCCCAGTCAACTGTTATCGGTATTTCAACAAAGTCAAGGTTTCCAGCAAGACATCTGTTGTACGGATGCGCATAATGGATGAAAAGCGGTGCGCCTGCCCATATGGAGGCACACTCAGGTAATATCCTTCCCGGGATTGAGCATGTGCCATGAGAAAAACCGATTTTTTTCAGAGCAGGATATGTATAATCATTTGCTGACGCATAGCCCATACTGAATGCATCAGGTTTGCGACCAAAGTTCTGGCAAAATTCATCCAGCGCTTGGATGATGATTGTTTCCTGCTGTTCTGGACCATACAGGCCGCAGTATTCATTAAATCCATGTGTTCCTGGATGAAGATGAAGACCTATTTCATAACCTGCCTGCAGTAGTTCCGCATAAATATTTTTGTGTTTTTTTATGTCACCCGGTATTACAAAAAAAGTGCAGTGTCCAGCGTTTTTATTTATCACTTCAGCTATACCCCTGACTGCTTTTTCGCCGAGAGACGGATTATTTACCTTTGGTTGGGTTGATTCACAGTCCACACCAAGCACAAAATAAACCTTTTCCATTTTTCTCCCCTGTTTGAAATTCAATAATCTCAAAATCGCGGATTTCAGAAATGATAAATTCTATTCCTTTGTTTGTTTCTCTGTATTTTAGCAGCCTGTCAGATTTTAGCGCCTTGATGCTTTTTGGTTTTATCCCTTTTACAAAAATCTTAATGTTATAAATCGGTTCAAGCGAATCTAATGGTCTCTTTGACCCACCGGTCAGGTTTATGAGATAAAGAAACGCATTTTTTCCTTTTCTTCTGAGGAAAACTTCAATGTTTTTCTCGCCTTCGATGGAAACAGGGCTTTCCGCAAGATTTTCGCAGATGTTTTTCATCAATGTGAAATACTCTATAAAGCCAAAATTTGACACAGTGGCTCCAAAATTTCCCGCAAAGTAAATGGACGCGCCTTTTCCATAATTATTTACAATCATCATTGGATTATCCGAAAATTCCGGTATTCCGTCATATCTACCTGCCAATTTCTTGCAGAAAAGAATTTCTTTGTGGCCTGTCGTGGTTTCAACAAAAATTCCATATTCAGGCGCTGGAAGAAAACCTTTTTTTATTCCTTTAAGATAAAAGTTTTTATTATTTCTTACAGGCGTGATATAATCATATTGCATATGTCCGATAATATTTCCCGCAAACCTTATGCCGAAAACCTTTGAAAGTCCAAAATTCTTTTTTCTTTGTCCTTTTTCATTATAAAGAGATGTTTCAAAGCTTGCAATAATACTGCCACCTTTATGTGCAAATTCTCTGATTTTTTCACAGTCCTGGTCTGATAAGCATGCTGCATTTGGCAATATGACTATGTCATATTTTTCGAGAGAGCCAAAATTATATTCGTCGATAACATCAAAGGGGACCTGAATTTTCGAAAGAATCTGATAAAAGCCATTAAATTCTTTATTCAGGTTTCCAATTTCTTCTCCTTTTATCTGTGATGTAAAATCAGTCAGTGGAACACTTGAGCCAGTGTATAATTCAGCTGATTTTGCAGGCCAGACAAGGGCAATTTTAGACAATGACTCTGTTTTGTAAAATGCATCGGGGTGCTTTTCGATGAAATTGTTGAATTTCGCAATTGTTTTCGCTTCTGGCTGGTTGATATCATCAGGAAACAATGCGATCCAGAAATTTGAGCCTGAAAAACAGGTTTCATAAAGAAGAATGGATATCTCTGTTTCTGGTAGCATGTACCAGCTCCAGGGTTTATGACCCGCGCAGTCAAAAACTACAGTTGGTTTTTTCTCTGCCTGCGATGAAAGCAATTTCCCTGTTATTGCTGGTTTGAACAAAGGTGTCTGGTTGAGGTCTCCGTAAAGAAATCCTCCTTCTGCTGCCAGTATATCAGTGTGCTTTATGATGCAGTGATTATCTCTTCCTGTAGGCCAGTATGGCCAGTTGCTATTTCCATTAATATAAAAGAGCATGTCAGGATTAGCGCTTTTGATTATTCTATTTGACTCCTTGAGGAAATTTTCCATGCTTTGTGCCTGAAACTCGGTAAATTGAACCCACAAGGGGTGATTTCTGTTAGATTTTGGCGGCGGATTTTTCCCGGTTTTTTCGTAGAAAAGTTTCTGGCAGTAGCTGCAATAGCAGGTGTTTGAAAAAAATATCGGTCCATCATAAAAAATTCCATCAATTTCATATTTGCAAAGATCTTTTAAGACCTGAAAGACCCATTCTCTGTATGGACTGTTAATACAGAAAGAAGTGCCGGTTCCATAGACATCCTTGATTTCGCTTCCATCTTCTTTTATTTGCATCCAATCAGGATGGCGGTTTCCAAAAGCAGTCGTATACCAGTGAACATTGAAATAAACAATTATCCTGATGCCATATTTTTTTGCATACGGAATATACTGAGCAAGCCTGTCAGGATTCTGTTTGAATGAAACGGATGTTTTGAAATAAAGAGACCTATCATCGAGGCCTGGACCATACTGTTTTGTGGACATTTCCATACAATGGAAATGCTGGGCATTCCCACCCAATTTTTTCACTGTTTTCGCAATTTCTTCACACGACAGTCTCTTGAGGTCGAAACAATCGCAGATTTCAATTATTCTAAGGGGCTGATTTTCCCACCATCTCATAATTTCATCGCCGTTATTATTAAGATTTTTATGCCATTGAACGGGCTTTTTTGAGAAGCGCGATGATTTTTTCTTCGTGTTCAGGGAAACACAACCAGAAGCTGATATTTCTTGGTCGACATGCAGTATATCTTTCATAAAGATTTTCAAGTTCTTTGATAGAAAGAGCATCTATTTCCCATTCTTTTATCAGAAGTGTAAAATCGCACGGACAACTTTTTTTCAGGATTTCAGGCGTCACATACTGGTCTGCGCTCGGGTCAAAGATATCGATTTTAACTTTTTTTAATAATGCCAAATGGTCCTGTCTCAGTAGTTCACTGTGGAGGTGTCTTTTTGTCGCCTGCATTCCTGAATATAATATTTCCCAGTAAGGAAGCACAAATTCTTCAAAAAGAGCAGGCGGAAACAAGCCAGCAAAATCATCCGGTATGTTAACAGGACCTAAAGATATCAAAAAACCTAGTTTTTTCCGTATTGCATTTGCATAGTTCACCGCTGATCTTGCGCAAAAATCCAGCAGTTTATGAGCCCTTTCCGGGTCGTCATAGGGAAGGGTCAGAAATGGTTCTCCCATAAGAAGCATCGCTGTTGTTACCGGGCCTTCATAGAGATGCCCTATTGTTCTGATGGCGTTTGGAGATTTATCAAGCAATTTTTTAAGTGTTTCCAATCTCTTCTGGATCAAAGGCGCTGCGAGATAATCCTCTGGCTCGGAAAGTTTATCAATATCCTGAGGGCTTTTCAGAAGCGGAACAGGTTTAGGCTCTGAATCTTGCGGGAAAACGATTTCACAACCAAGTGAAGCAATATGAGGATACGCAAAACCTGCAAGATGTGGCACAGGCGGTTCAATTCCAATGCTTGATGCTATTTCCTTTGCTCTTTCATAGGCAAAAACAATCGCGTCAGCG
This sequence comes from Candidatus Omnitrophota bacterium, assembly GCA_023819255.1. Classification (GTDB taxonomy): domain Bacteria; phylum Ratteibacteria; class UBA8468; order B48-G9; family DTJG01; genus DTJG01. Next base: position 5,031 of record JAMWBU010000029.1, on the reverse strand, counting down.
TCAAAATGAAGCTTAACCATTTCTATCCCGGCATATCTTGCAATAAAACTTTCGCTGATTCCACAACTAAACGCCTGTCCCATATTTCTCCTTTTTGTCTGATTTTACTTTTGTTGTCCGGGAGTGTCAAATTTACAGAACAGGCGCAAAGCGGTTTTCTTAACCAAGAATTTCTCTCAGGTCATTGTCAGCGGTCGTGATTGGCCTGACATTGAAATTTTCCACAAGAACCTTTAAAACATTTGGTGACACAAAGGCAGGCAGTGTTGGACCAAGACGAATATTTTTGATCCCAAGAGAAAACAGTGTCAATAGTATGCATACTGCTTTTTGTTCATACCATGAAAGGATCAGTGAAAGTGGAAGTTCGTTGATTGTGCATCCAAAAGCATCAGCAAGCGCTTTCGCAATCACAATCGCAGAATAGGCGTCATTGCACTGACCGCAGTCTACAATGCGCGGAATGCCTCCAATATTGCCAAAGTCGAGTGTATTAAATCTGAATTTACCGCAGGCAAGCGTAAGAATTACACAGTCAGATGGGATTTTTTGCGCTAGTTCGGTATAATAGTTTCTTCCTGGTTTTGCGCCATCGCAACCGCCGACAAGAAAGAATCTTCTTATCTGACCCTTTTTTACTGCATCGATTATCTTATCTGAAATTGAAATCACTGCGTTATGGGCAAATCCGATTGTTATTTCTTTTCCAGGCAGGTCTTTTTGAAAACCGCCTGCTTTTTTTGCAGCTTCAATCACAGGCGTGAAATCTTTGCGACCATTGAACTGGGAGATATGATTTACTCCTTGCCAGCCGACCAAACCAGTTGTGAAGATCCTGTCTTTGTAAGAGGATTTTGGCTCCTGAATGCAATTAGTGGTCATCAAAATTGCGCCAGGAAATGCATCAAATTCTTTTCTCTGATTCTGCCAGGCTGTGCCATAATGCCCAACAAGATGTTTATATTTTTTTAATTCAGGATAACCATGGGCAGGAAGCATTTCTCCATGTGTATAAATGTTTATTCCGGTATTTTCTGTTTGCTGGAGAAGTTGTTCGAGATCAAAAAGGTCGTGTCCTGAAATGGCTATGGCGTATCCTTTTTTCGCTCCGAGGAAAACTTTTGTTGGTTCAGGATGTCCAAATTTTTCAGTGTGAGCGCCATCGAGCATTTCCATGCATTTGAGGTTCACATTGCCAAATTCAAGTATCAGATTGATAAGCGCGTCTGATGAAATATTGCTGTCTGCAATGGCTGACAAACCTTTGTAGAAAAATGAATTGACCTGTTCATCTTTTTTCCCGAGTATCATTGCATGGTCTGCATAGGCAGCCATTCCCTTTAATCCATAGAGAAGAATCTCTTTTAAGCTTCTGATATCTTCGTTTGCTCCATTAAGAATGCCTGCTTTAAACTCTCGATTGCTGAGATTTACATCACTTTCTGCAGTCCACAAGGCAGGCTCAGGCAGTTTTGAAATATCGTATGCAGGATAGGTTTTAATAAATTCAGTCTTAATCTTATCAAGGTGTTGAACGCAAATATCAGCAAGTTGCTTCAATCTTTGAGTGTCAAAATCAACATTTGTAACTGTGGAAAAAAGCGCCTCGATGATAAGCCTGTCAGTTTCTGGAAACGCGATGCCTTTTTCCCTCAGCTTATTTCCGTATATTGAAATTCCCTGCAGAAGGTAAATAATCTTATCCATCAATTCAGATGCCTGCGGGCTTTTTCCGCATACGCCTGCCAGTGTGCATGCTTTTCCACCGGCTGGCTGTTCACATTGCCTGCAAAACATTTTCTCTTTCATTTTCGCTCCTTTTTTTCGTAAGGGTTTGGACAGTAATTTTTTTAAACTCTTTTTCAATAAAACTTTCAATTTCCTTCAACCTTTTTCTCAGGGGACATTTTTTTCTTTCCGGACATACCTTTTTTCTCAAAAGGCACTGAGAAATTTGAACCTTCCCCTGAAACAACCTCATTATATCCGTAAGGTTTATAGATGATGGACTTTTTTCTAATCTTATGCCACCATTTTTACCTTCCTTTGACACTACTATTTTTTCTTTTATCATCCTGCCTAATATTGAACGCAGAAAAGCGAGAGGCACTTTTGTTTCTTTAGATATGGCTGTTGTTGAAACAAATCTTCTGCGCTCCGCCAGCTTACACAGCACCCTTATTGCATAGTCGGTATTTCTTGTGATTAATTTCATACTTATACTATTTTAGTATAAGTTTATGTGCCTGTCAAATGCCTGAATTAAGCGGCAAATTCCAACTCAGAGAATTTAAGAAATACATAAATAACTGAAAATCCGTTTCATCTTTTTTGAATGAGGGTAGGCGTGGACGGACAAAAAAGAATTTTTCAGCTACTGTTGACGATCAGGAAAAGCTTCTTTACGCTGCTTTCAAACCATGATAAATGTTTTTTTAGTTCAGGAGTTTCAAAGTTGTCCACAAAAGGCTGCCCATATTTATTCATTTCTGTGCCGCATATTACAGGAATATTCATCTTCTTGCATGCATACAAGAAACTGTCAAGATTTGCGACCTTTTTTTTCTTTTCTTCAGGATTTGCAATATTCCAGTTTCTTTCAGGGATAATATTTATAATTCTTATTCCTGTTGAAATCATAAATTCAAGAAATTCTTCAGGGTTCTTTTCGCCGTCGTTTGTTCCATCAAGCCAGTTTCCGATCGCTATCCCACTACTTTCTTCAGTCATTTTTATAAATTCATAAATGGTCGGGAATGTGTTTGGGGCAGGTCTGACATAGCCAGGCCCTCCACTTTTAACAAGGACAGACCTTATCTTTTCCATAAAATCTCCAGGTTTTTCATCCTTAATCCTTTTTATTTCGACCGGATTCATTTTTATTATGTCCGCCCAGAACAGATCACTGTTTTTTAAGTTAATCTTTTCCGTTTTTTCAATATAAGCCTTAATGATATGTCTCTCAGTCGGATTTTTTGAAGGTGTTAAAGGAAAAACATCTTTTTCATAATCAATCTTCACCGGACTTAAGTATTCATTGAGTTTTTTTATAATAGAACGATTTCTTGCCTCTGCTATTTCATGTAGTTTTTGATAAATCCTTGCAGATTCAGAGCCTTTTTTTGGAATGCTTTTGAATCCAAAACCATTAATATAATAGACGCCTGGTTCTCCAGGCGAGTTGATAACTTTTTTTGCAAACGAAGGTATATAAACGCGACTTTCAAGGCCGCACAGAGCAGGTACTCCAAAGATCGTTGACGCAAGATGTGTTTCTTCAATTGCCTCAAGGGTATCAAAGTCAACAATACCCGCGTGATTCAAGCCTGTAAGATATGCCTCAAAAATTATTCTTGAAGGTGACCAGTTCTTATAATTGAAAGAATGAAAAGAATGTAGATGCATATTGTCGTAAGGGTATTGTTTTTCATACTTTGAAATAATGCCTGCTTTAATAAGTTTTGAAATTTTTTCGACGGCTTTTTTCCTTTCTTCAAAATCAAAAGAAGAGAGGGATTCAATTATTTTTTTTTGCATTTTCCTCCTTCTGTTTGATCTTTTCCTCAATAAAGGCGTTGGCTCTTTCAATCAAACTGTCAGTCCAGAACTTTGGCGGTTGTGAAAGGTAAAGGTCAATACTGGCATACAGCCCCTGGTCTTCCAGGACAAGGTTTCCCCTCAGACAAATATCTGTTTTTCCATTCCACTCATCATGCGTCCAGACGCCAGAATTTTGATAAAAACATCTGAACAGTTCTATGTCAACAGTGGCATCAAGTCCAATCCATTTACCGCTGACAAAAACTTTTGCAAAGACATGAACTGTTGGGTCTTTTACCATTGAAAATATATCCTGAGGAAGAATGGGTTTAAGAATTTCTTTTCTCACAAGATACACACCATATCCTGCCGGAATTTTTGCTTTTCTAAGCAGCGCTATTTGCAGGTTCGCCTTGTTGAAGCAAGTTCCGGATTTTTTTTCCATAGTTTTTGAAGCCAGTGTTGAAGGATAATCAAATCTGTATTTTATTCCATCTCTTACAAAGGCAAAGATGGCTGACGCAATTTCAATGTCAGTCTTGCATCCTAATTTCTTTACATAATCTTTGATTTCTTCTGAATCAATATCACAGTATTTTGTTGGCTTCAAAAATTCATCATCCATTTTATGCCTGTGGTATAATCTAAATTGACACAAACCATCATATATTACACCAGGAGGTCGCATGGGTAAAGTTATGGGAATGGTTGCCACATTTCTTATACTATGTGGATGCGCGCACTATTCTGCTTATGAAAACTTTCAAAACGATAAAAAACTCAGGTTGGAGTTTGCGAAAAAACACTCAGAATTGTCTCCTGAAGTGAGACAGGCGATCGTGGAAGGAAAGATTTTACCCGGAATGGACCAGAATTTGATAAGGATGCTTTTTGGAGACCCTGACGAAACATACCTTTCAGAAACAGGAATGTTTGAGATGTGGTATTACGAGAATTTCGCTTTTGGTTTTGATTCCGAAGGTTTTGTTATAAAAGTTTTTACTCCAGAGGATATGAAAATAAAAAAGGAGAAAAAAAACAGGAGGTAGGTATGAGAAAGTTAAAATGGGGAGTGATTGGTTCTGGCGGCATAGCATTCAGACGCACTATTCCTGAGGGTATTATTCCTGCAAATAATGCTGCGCTTGTGGCTGTTTGCGATGTTAACGAGGAACTTGCAAAAAAATCCGGAGAGAAGTTTAATGTTCGCTGGTACACCAGTGAAGATGAATTAATTGCTGATCCAGATGTTGAATGTGTTTATGTTGCCACGCCCGCTCATCTCCATTTCAGACAGGCGCAGAAGGCTCTGAAAGCAAAAAAACACGCTTTCGTCGAAAAGCCAATGACTCTAAAGGTGGAAGATGGGAAAAGGCTTGTTTCTCTCGCAAGGGAAAATGGGTTGAAGCTTGGAGTGGACTTTATGATGAGGTTTAACGCTATCAATCAGAAAATCAGAGAAATGGTATTGAACGGAGAAATTGGAACACC
>JAMWBU010000073.1 GCA_023819255.1 Candidatus Omnitrophota bacterium | reverse complement strand
TATCTGTATCAAAACCTTTAAGGGTCGGATTTATACCGAAAATCTCGCTATGACTCCTGTATGCGGCCGCATTGGCGCCACAGGCAAGGGCAAGCTCAAATTGTTCCTTTAAATATCTCGGCCCAAGCCCAAAACAAAGAAAAAGTTTCTTTGCAGGACTGCCTGAAAGTTTGTAATTGTCAAGAATTTGTTTTTGTCTCTGCAGGATTTCTTCAACTGTAAGAGCCTTATTTTTTCCTAAAAGTCCTTCTTCGTACCTCTTCTTTCCAATCGCAACAATAACTGAAACCGCCTCTTCCCTGTCTTTTAACTCAACCTTTTTTACTATATTTTGCTCTTTTTCTGTCGCTATCTCTGCAATAATTTTCCCTTCGCCTTTCTTTGTAAAAGTCAACTCTGCCGGCATTACTGTCGAAACCATAATTTTTTGCCAGCCGGTTGTCTCCCCTGCTGAAAGAACCTGTTTTGTTTTTGGTTTTTGTTCAGACAAATTCCCATTTAAAGCATAATAGGTATCCTGCGGACCCTTGTAATAACCCATGAGATAAAGAGAAGTTTTAGCATTAACCTCTGAAGAACCTTCAATCGCAGTTATTCTTACATAAATCGGCGTCTTAAATCTCGAAATAATTGGCGGCTCGTTTTTACCTCGCCAGTTCCAGTCGTTCCCGGGTACAATTGTTAAATCATCAGTCAAATATACAAGGTCAATTACCCTTTTTGCTGCTGGCTTTTGATTCTTATCCTTTGAAATTATTATCTGCGCATTACCTTTTTCAAGCTCAACCGTCATTCCCTGATATACAAAATCAGTGTTGTGCCAGTACCACGGATACTGCTTTGTGTATCCTTTTCCAAATGGAAAGTACTTTTCATCTTCAATTCTTCCAAAAGTTTGTTTTGCCACTAACTTTTTGTTTTGAACAACAGATATACTGAAAACAGAACCAAATCCATAACAGCTTTCATACCTGACCCACAAATTATATTTTCCAGTTGCCGGAATTTCTATGTCCTTTCTGGCGATAGCCGGAGTGTCTTTTTCATCTCCAATAATAACATTTAAACTCCAGATATTCGGTTGGCCGGAAAAATAACCACCAGGCATAATCTTCCAACCTTTTAAATAATCAAATTTTTCAGCATCTATCGGCAACTCAAAACACATAGCAATTCCTGCAGAAATCAACAAAACCGCAATCAAAAAATACGATAAAAGCCTAAATTTCACCATTCCTCCAGGTTAAAAAATTTAATTTTTTCATCAAAACCCTCACGTGTTAATTTTGCTATTATTTTATACGCAGTGTGGTTTGTGTCAAATTCCGGATAACCGGACCTGTTTTGAACAAAGGAATAAAATTTCACGCAAACAGGTCTGCCAGAAAAAGTTAATTCAATCCACAGAAGTGGCGCAATTTTTGCGCTTTTTTTCAGCGACCATCCATAATTGACAAAATTTCCAAGACTGTAAGCAATAAATCTGTCCCTGTAAACTTCAACAGCCCTTGGAACATGAGGACCATGCATTAAAACAAGGTCTGCACCATTGTCAATTGCACCATGAGCAAGATGAACAACATTTCCACGGTTTTCTCCAAGGAAATACTCTGTTTGGTTTCTCACATACATCGCATTTTCACCTTCACTACCAGCATGAAAAGAAACAACAAGCACATCGCACATCTGTGAAAGATTTCTTATCTCAGCAAAAACATTATCGGAATTAGTAATCGAACGTTTCCCCGGCCCAAACGAATAACCAGAAAATATTACCTTTAAACCTCATCTTTCCTCCTTGTTCAATCAATCATCCAGTAGGGCACTGTAAGATTCTCATCCACACTGTATCCCCATTTTTCTATGTAATATTCTCCTGGCCTGAACTCATCTTTTGTTTCTTGAAGTTTTTCTCTCAACAAAACCTCAAGCTCTGACTGAATTTTCTCATAATCAGGATTGTTGCATAGATTGTTCAGCTGATACGGGTCTTTTTCATTGTCATAAAAAAGCCAGGGGCCTTTGAGGTCCCTTACATATGTGTATCTTTCTGTCCTAAGCCCTCTGTATTCCCTTCCTCCCTGTTTCCTTGTCCACTGACCAAATGGACAGTAGCAGGATAAAATTGCTTCCTTTTCTGGTGGCTTTTCAATACCGCAAAGTGCTTTTGTAAAATCCTTACCTTCAACTGTTTCAGGTATCTTTATACCGCATAAACTTAGAAGAGTTGGCATAATATGCGGCACATTGAATGGGGTTGAAAAAATTTTTCTTTTCTTCCCGAAAAGTCCGGGATATCTCAGTAAAAAAGGTACAAGAATTGATTCATCCCATGGTCTTTGCTTTGCAAACTCTCCCTGAGAGCCAAGCATATCTCCATGATCTGATGTAAAAATCAAAATTGTCTCGTCCTCAAGTTTTACTTTTCTTATCGTTTCAAGAATAATTCCAAGCGCATAATCAAGCGCTGAAATGTGAGAATAATAACCAGCCAGCCACTGTCTTGCTTTCTCCTCAAAATCAGCCTGAACATTTTTTCTTAAAACAAGTTTTTCGGGACTGAAAAGTTTTTTGAATTGTTCTGGCGCTTCGTCGTACGGATCATGCGGTGGTCCCCAGGAAACAAAAAGCGCAAATGGTTTTGAATCCTGATAGTTTTCAATGTATCTTTTTGCTTCCTGCGCCTGCGCAATCGCATCATAACCATTCCAGTATAATTTTCTGTCGGTATCAGCATAATAAACAGAATGATTATAATCATGGCAGCATTCAACTGCTCTCCAGAACTTAAATCCCTGCCTTCTTTCAGGTGGAGTAAAACGAGTTCTTCCATGTCCATCAATGTGCCACTTGCCAATCCAGCCTGTATTGTATCCTGCGCTGTCAAACGCATCAGCAATTGAAACTGCTTTATGTTGCAGGTGCAGATCATTGAGAAAAATTCCATGCGTATGTGGGTACTGACCTGTGACTAAGCTTGCCCTGTAAGGACTGCAAACAGGACAACCCGCAACAGCGTTTGTAAAAACAATACTTTCTGCTGCAAGTTTATCAAGATTCGGGGTAATGGCATTTGGATCTCCGGCATATCCTGTTGCCTGCCCTCGCATCTGGTCAGCAAAAACAAAAACAACATTCGGATGTTTCATTTTTTCCTCTTTTTTGTGTTATTCTATATTATATGAAGCAGAAACAAAGAAAACAAGCAGGTGAAAAAACCAGGGTATTGTTTATAAGCATAAAAAACGATGCAAGAAGCCAGATAGCAGAGGGCTTTTTGAAACACTTTGCGCCTTTTGATTTTGAGGTTTTCAGCGCAGGAACATTGCCCGCATTAGAGCTCAATTTCTTTGCTGTGCAGGTTATGGCTGAACAGGGAATAGACATTTCAAAAAATACCCCGAAGAGCCTGCTTAATTTTTTGCCGGGAGCGTGTGTTTTTGACTATATCATAACAATTTGCGATAAAAATGAAGACATCAAATGCCCTGCCTTTTCAGACGAAAAAACAAAAAAACTCCACTGGAATATTAGAAATCCAGATGTCCACGGCTCATACGAAGAAAAACTAATAACCATGAGAAAGGTTCGGGACGAAATTGAACAGAAGGTTAAAGAATTTGTTCGGACTGTGATTGATCGTTAAATGCTTATCGGGTATCTTCCATATTTTCTTGCTGCCTCAACCATATAAATGAAATTTTTTGCCGGCACATTGAAATGAATTGAATTTGAAGATGTTAAGATAAAGCCACCGCCTTCTGCTGCTTTTTTTATGCAATCTTTCACTTCTTCCTCTATGTCTTTCTTTGTTCCATATACAAGCGTATTTGCGCAGTCAACATTTCCGACAAGCGTAATTCTGTCTCCATACAACTTTTTAAGTTCGCCTAAATCCATTCCTGCTGATTTGTCTATTTCTCCAAATCCATCAAAACCAATCTCATCAAACCATATATCCCACAGAGGCCTTGTATTTCCATCGCTTCTGAACACATAAAAGAGATTAAGAGATCTGCAAATCTCAAGAATTTTCTTATATCTTGGCGCAAGCATCTTTCTGAAAATCTGCGGATTATAAATTGGTCCATGGTCTGTTGCGCAATCACCGCCTCCAAGTATAAAATCAGCACCATGTCTTTTGGCTTCTTTAATAAACTCAATACAACGAAGGGTATAATAATCAAGGAAGATTTCAATCAATTCTGGTTTTGTCGCAAGGCATTCAAGATATACTGGATGCATTGGTATTGCAATGCCTGTTGAAAATGCAATTGCGGTTGTTTTTCCACAGGTTTGAACAATCCTGTCCCATGCTTCAAAAACGCTCTGGTCAGAATAATCTACTGGTTCTGAAAGTTTCTTTTCCATTAGATTAATTTCCCTTTCCAATGCTGCGATGCCTTCCTTATCATAGGAACTATCAATTCTGAAAAATTGTCCTGATGTCTCTGAATACCTGTATATCTGGTAGTTATTGGTCTGTCTGTCTCTGTAAAGATATGTGCAATCATCCAGTTTTTCCGGAAGGTTTTCCTTTGAATAGTTTTTTGAAGGTACTGTGCCAACCCTTATAAAATCAAGTCCAAGTTTCTGATAAAGCTCTATTGTGTCCTGTGTGTGCCTTTCCACAAGAAAATCCCTTTCCCCTTTCAAAAGCAGTTCGATTGAATCCCTTGAAAATTCTCCACCGCCAGTATAGGCGTACCTCCCAAGAATTTCTGAAGCAACCTTTGAAACTACAAGCTGGTCGGATACTGGAACAAAATCTGGCTCAAGGTGATTAAAAGCGCTTAATACTCTCTCTTTTTGTATCATGGAATCTACAGTGTAATTTAAAACCTGACCCGCAACCTGGCATAAAACACTCTATGGAGTATATGCCAGTCCGTCTATATATTCCTGCTTCAAAACTGCCTTTGCATGCCCATCGACAAATACAGCATTAACAAGTTGAATACGCATGTGCCTGCCACATGAACCCCAGTAATAAGGATTGGGAACGAAAATGTATGGAAATTCATTAGAGGCCTGGGTAGGATTGCCGAAATTTAATTCACCGTATCTTGATTCGCAGAACATAATTTGTCCTGGATTCAAGTTATGGTTACAACTTGACACTCCCGAGCCTCCTTATTTTCTTGCTCTAGCTTAACAGAACCCTGGCCAAAAGTCAAATCCTTTCCCACCACCTACTTTCCGCCTTTCATTAGTTCTGCTATTCTCATATTACTACTTTCCAATCCTT
>JAMWBU010000028.1 GCA_023819255.1 Candidatus Omnitrophota bacterium | reverse complement strand
CCGCTCTCCTCACCGTCTCGGCGGGCTTGCCAGACAATGCTCTTTCTTCATCGCACTGGCAACCACCGCTGACAATGCTGCGCTTGCTCGCATTGTCTTAACTTCGCTCCATTCAAATCCTGCTATTTCAAATAACATATTGGGCGGTGCAGGATTTGGCGCCCTCGCCTCCCACTACGGCTCGGGTCGGCCACCGCTGACAATGCTGCGCTTGCTCGCATTGTCTTAACTTCGCTCCATTCAAATCCTGCTATTTCAAATAACATATTGGGCGGTGCAGGATTTGAACCTGCGGCCTCCTCCGTGTGAGGGAGGCGCTCTTGCCCCTGAGCCAACCGCCCTTATTTATAAAAGTTCATCTTAAAAGATGTAAAACACTTCTCTGCTTTGTCGTTTTTTTCTCCCCTCTTTCGTAAAGAGGGGTGGGGGGAGATTTTCCAAAATCCCTCAATCTTAAAATCCCCCTTGCATCCCCTTTTTTCAAAGGGGGAACACTGCTTTTTTTAATGAAACGTCATACTTGCATTTATAAATATAATCTTGAACGCTTATATATTCTACCATATTTCACACGGAAATAGAGATATCCTGTTTCCCTGTGATTTTATAAATCAACAGAAGCGACAGGAAACTTACCAGCATTCCGAGCGTTCCAAGCGCTGAAGCGATATAAGGGCCATCAGTAACCCTGCCCGCAAGTTGATAGATGCCTTTCGCAATTGGAAAAAATTCCTGTTTGCTTACCAGTATTAAACTGCTTGATACTTCCATCATTGAAAACGCGAATGAAAATATGAAACCTGCTATGATTCCATTTTTAAGCATTGGAATGGTTACGCTTATAAGTGTTTTTATTCTGGAAGCACCAAGGTTGAAAGCGGCTTCTTCGCAGGAAATATCTATCTGCTGAAAATTTGCCACTATCGCCCTTACTGCAAAAGGAAGACGTCTTATAACATATGCGACTATGAGAAGAAAAACTGGAAATTTTCTTGGGTCGATGATTGTTTCAGAAAAGGCAACAACATAGGAAAAGGCAAATACGATACCAGGCACAGCCATAGGAAAAATGACAAGGCTTTCAAGAATGTTTTTACCAGTGATTTTTGATCTTGCAATTATCCATCCTGCGGATATGCTTATTAAGACTATTAGCAAACCAGCGACAATACTGTAAATTGTGCTGTTAATAAGACTTATTCTGGCCACAGGGTGACGGAAAACTTCTAAATAGTAAGCAAGTGTCCATTTATCGGGAAGTATCGTGAAAAACCACCTTTTTGAAATGGAATTCAGAATGACCGAAATATGTGGAAGTAAAGAAATCAGTAGAAAAAAACCAAGACAAAATGTTATAAGAATTGATATTCCTGGAGATATCCGTACAGGTTCCATTGTTGTTTTGTATCTCACGACGCCAACGAATGACATTTTTCCAAGTATGTATCGAGTCAAACCGAAAAGAATAATGGCTGTTGCGCATATAAATATGATCAGCACATATCCGGAAGGATTGGAATGTATGTCTGTGAGAGATTGAAAGATGACGACAGGTATAAGTTTGGGATAGTCGAACACAAGAGGAGTTCCAAGGTCTGTGAGCGACCAGACAAATACCAGAAACGCTCCTGCAAAATATCCTGGCAGCGCAAGCGGGAAGATAACCTTTCTGAATGTTTGAAAAAACGAAGCGCCAAGATTTTCTGCTGATTCGACGCAGGATGCCTCTATATTTTCGAGAGAAGAAAGCACATTCAAATAAATTATCGGATAAAGATGAAGCACCTGCAGGATAAGAATTCCAGTGATACCTGTGCCAAGGAAATCAACAGGACTATCTGTAAAGCCATATTTCATAAGCGTCAGATTGACAGGCCCGAAACGGGAAAGAATCTGCCTCATTCCTATGGCGGAAACAAATGGAGGTGCAACCAGAGGAAGAAGAAAACTTTTCCTCCAGAAATTTTTTGCGGGCAATTTGACAAAACACATCAAGATCGCAAGCGGAAACGCGACAAAGCTTGCAGCAATAGTTACCCATATCGCGAGTATTATGCTATTGATAAGGCTTTCTCTAATAGCGATATTGGACCACATAACAGGAAAAAGGGAAAAGGAGACATTAGCCGATTTCCAGAAAACCAATAGCACTGGATATCCTGTGAAAACAAGCAAAAATAACAGTATTGCGAAAAAAAGCGATTTCATAGCAATACCCTGAAAAGTAGAATATCTCTGGCATCGACACCAACGACGCATTGTTTTATTTCAGGAGTTCTCAATAAAGATGGAGAGAAATCAGCTCTGAAAACCTGGTTGTTCTTTTTCAGTAAGGCATTTATGATAGAACCGGCATATTCATAAGAAACAACGTTACATTCGATCCTGTTGCGGACATTTTCATTTGCAGGATATTGCACAAATTCTGGTCTGAAGCACACGATGACCTTTTCTCCGCAATTGAAAATCTGGTCTGTTTCTGCCTGAATGTTTCCGAGAGCCGTTTCCACGACATAAATGCTGTTGTTTGCTTCCCTGATAATTCCTGGAAGTTCGTTGAGTTGTCCGAGGAATCTCGCTGTTTCTATATGACAGGGTTTCTTATACAGATGTTCTGGAGAGCCGATTTCGGAAATATTTCCATTAAACATTATAGCAATTGCGTCTGCAAGATACATTGCTTCTTTTTGATCGTGCGTGACATATATTGTGGTGATACCAAGATTCTTTTGAAGCGTTTTGATTTCCTGCCTCAACTGGTCTCTGAGATGGGCGTCAAGATTGCTCAACGGTTCATCAAGCAGAAGTATTTCAGGTTCAACGACAAGCGCTCTCGCAAGAGCTACCCTCTGTTGCTGTCCGCCCGATAACTGCTGAGGTTTTTTCCAGATATGCTCTTGAAGATGAATCATTTTTAGCGCCCTCTTAACTTTTTCTTCAACCGCAGGTGAAGGCAGTCTTTTTAACCTCAAACCAAAAGCAACATTTTCAAACACAGTCATATGAGGCCATAAACTGAAATTCTGGAAAACCATAGCCGTGTTTCTTTTATTCGGAGGTTGTTCAGTAATATCCTTTTTTTCTATTAAAATCTTGCCGGTATCTGGTCTAACGAAGCCTGCTATTATTCTGAGAAGAGTGGTTTTTCCGCTTCCAGAAGGTCCAAGAAGCGCGAAAAATTGAGATTGTTTTACATTGACTGAAACATTATTAAGCACAACACTGTCACCATATCTTTTTGTTATATTCAACGCAGCCAGTTTTATTAAACTGTTCATTTTGTTTCCTCTGCATGAATTTCAATGAGGTCTCTGTCCTGAAGAATATAATCTCTTCCCGCGATGATCGGGTTTCCTTTTCCCTGTTTCCACAACCTTGCGTATCTGAAACTCTTAACAAGATCTTTATGGATTGATCGGGCAAGATCTTCAAGTGTGGAATGCGCCGCTATAGTATACGGGTCTTTCATTTCAGCGGGTTTTCCAGGAATTTTTGTGTAAATTCTTATAATTTCGAGTTTATTAAAAACCATTTCGCCAACACTATCAAGATTTGTATTTTTCTTTGCTGAAATGGTCAAAAATTCGTTCCCTATCGGATAAAGTTCACAAACTATGTTTTTTATTTCCTGCCAGCCAGGCACATCTATCTTGTTACCCACCCAGAGAATTTTCTTGGTAAATTCCCATTTATCAGGGGTTTTTATTTTGAACTGTTCGAGAATTTTCATTACATCTTCCATTTTCTCAAGAATGTCATCGTCTGAAAGGTCCATCAATAGCAAGATGAGGTCGGATTTTTGCATCATATCCCCGAGCCAGTTTTCAGACACGCCGGACGCAAGGGCGGGTGTATCAACCATCTGAATCTGGATATCTTGATATTCAAGCATCCCGGGTTGAGGAATTTTTGTTGTGAAAGGGTAATCTGCGATTTCTGGTTTTGCTTTTGTCATTGAAGCAAGAAGCGTGGATTTTCCGGTGTTGGGTGGTCCTGCAATGATAGCCTGGCCTGCTCCTTCTCTTTCAATTGTGGGTACAGGACTGCCTCTTGATATGACTTTTTTCTCTGCGGATTGTTTTCTGAGCTTTGCGATTTTTGATTTCAGTTCTTTTTGAAGTTTTTCTGTTCCTTTGTGTTTCGGCATTATTGCCATCATTTCGAGCAAAATCTGGATTTTCTCTTCCGGGGTTTTCGCTTTTTTTAACTCTGCTTCTTTTGTATGATAATGTGGAGGAAGATTTGCAACCATATTATTCCTTTCTCACAAGATCAGGTATTTTTTGTTTCAGTGCCAAAGACAAGAATTGACCTGTATAAGAATTCTTGATTCTTGCGACTTCTTCAGGCGTGCCTGTGCATACAACCTGGCCTCCTTTATCTCCTCCTTCCGGCCCCAGGTCTATTATATAATCAGCGGATTTTATCACTTCTATGTTATGTTCTATGACAATTACAGTGCTTCCTTTTTCAACAAGTCTGTTGAGAACTGTGAGAAGTTTCTGAATGTCAAACATATGAAGGCCTGTTGTTGGTTCATCCAGGATGTAAAGTGTTCTTTCATTACCTTTTCTTGACAGTTCTGCTGCCAGTTTCACTCTTTGCGCCTCTCCACCTGAAAGTGTTGTCGCGGGTTGTCCGAGTTCAAGGTAACCAAGTCCTACATCGCATAATGTTTGAAGTTTGGTAGAAATAGAATGGATATGTTTGAAAAACTGTGTGGCTTGATCTATTTTCATTTCCAGTATTTCGGCTATGTTTTTCCCGCGATATCTTATTTCCAGAGTTTCTTTGTTATATCTTTTTCCGCCGCAAACCTCGCATGGTACAAAAATATCAGGAAGAAAATGCATTTCAATTTTTGTGATACCTTCTCCCTGACATGCCTCGCATCTGCCATCTTTTAGATTGAAACTGAACCTTCCAGGCTTGTATCCTCGCATTCTTGATTCCTGAGTGATGCTGAAAAGTTTTCTTATGAGGTCAAACGCTCCGGTATATGTTGCTGGATTGGATCTTGGCGTTCTTCCGATAGGAGACTGATCTATGATAACAACCTTGTCTATATGTTCAACACCGATAATTGCTTGGTGTTTTCCAGCAACTACCTTGCTGGAGTAAAGAATTTTTCTCAAGCCCTGAGTCAGCACATCGTCAATCAGACTGCTTTTTCCTGAACCGCTGACTCCTGTCACGCAGACAAAAAGTCCAAGTGGAATGTCAACATCAATATTCTTAAGATTATTATGAGCGGCGCCAACGATACGGATATATTTGTCAGTCGCATGGCGTCTTGTTATGGGGACAGGTATAAATTCCTTTCCTGCCAGGTATCTTCCTGTAATGGATCTTTCACAAGCCATTATTTCCTCAATTGTTCCGCAACCGACTATCTCGCCTCCATTTTTTCCTGCTCCAGGTCCAAGGTCTATGATAAAATCGGCGTTTCGCATCATTTCCTCATCGTGTTCAATCACAACTACTGTGTTTCCAAGCAAAGACAGATGTTTAAGCGTTGAGATGAGTCTCTTGTTATCCCTTGGATGAAGTCCAATGCTTGGTTCATCAAGTATGTACAGGACTCCAACAAGTCCTGATCCGATCTGAGTCGCCAATCTTATTCTTTCAGCTTCTCCGCCTGAAAGTGTGTGTGTCATTCTGTCAAGGGTGAGATAGTCGAGCCCGACTTCTTCAAGAAAACTTGTTCTGCTGATTATTTCTTTCAGCACCTGACTCGCAATAATCTGCTGTCTCTGTGTAAGTTGCAGATGTTCAAAAAAACCTTTTACTCCTGAAACGCTCATTCTGCAGATATCCATTATTGATTTTCCCGCTATTGTTACCGCGAGGGCCTCTGATTTTAATCTGTCTCCTTTGCATGATGGACAAACAAGTTCCCTCATATATTTCATAATCTCTTCGCGCCGAAACTCGCTTTCTGTTTGATGGAAAAGCCTTTCAAGATTTGGTATAACGCCCTCATATCCCTGGCTTTCATCGCCGTAAAGGATAAAGTTCAATTCTTTTTCGCTAAGCTGGTCAACCCTGCTGTCAAGAGTTTTGCCGATATGGCGCAGCATACCTCTGAGAAGACCTCTATAATAAAAGAAAATATGCCTTCCACCTGTGTCCTGCCACGCTTTTACGGCGCCTTCTCTGAATGTTTTGCTTTTGTCGGGTATCACAAGTTCAGGGTCAATCTTCATCAGAAACCCGAGTCCTTTGCATTCCTGACACGCTCCATATGGACTGTTAAAAGAAAAATTTCTGGGCGCAAGCTCTTCGAAACTTATTCCGCAAAAAGGGCATCCTAATTTCTCATTAAACAAAATGTCTGTTCCGTTCTGATTGACAATGATAAGTCCTTTTCCGATTTTCAAGCCCATTTCAACGCTTTCTGCGATTCTCTGACGGTCAGAAACTGTTTCAAGTTCGTCTATCACAACTTCAATCGAATGTATTTTATATCTTTTCAGGGACAATTCCTGGTCAAGATCAAATATTTTTCCGTCTATCCTTGCCTTCAAAAATCCTGATTTTTTTATTTCCTCAAGTATCTTCCTGTATTCACCTTTTCTTCCGCGGACAACAGGAGCCAGAAAAATAAGCTTTGTTTTATTCGGAAACGATACAATTCTATCGATTATTTCGCTTGATGACTGTTTTGTAATGGGTCTGCGACATTTCGGACAGTGCGGTTGGCCTATTCTTGCGTACAAAAGCCTGAGATAGTCATAGATTTCAGTGGTCGTTCCAACGATGGAACGGGGATTTGCCGTTGATTTTCTTTGTTCAATGGCGATTGCCGGTGGAAGGCCAAATATGTGGTCAACATCAGGTTTTTTCATCTGCTCGAGAAACTGCCTTGCATAAGCAGAAAGGCTCTCGATATATCTGCGCTGTCCTTCAGCATAGAGGGTGTCAAAAGCGAGGGAAGATTTGCCTGACCCGGAAATACCCGTGATTACGATAAATTTGTCTCTGGGTATTTTCAGGGATATGTTTTTAAGGTTGTGTTCCCTTGCTCCCTGAATAACAATGTACTGAGTATTTTTTCCACACGAAATATCCAGTTCTTTCATTTTTTGATCCATCTTGTTCCATAAGGGGTGTCTTCGAGAAGAATTCCTTTATCAGCAATCTCGTTTCTTATACTGTCTGCCAGCTGGTAATTTTTTTCTTTCCGCGCCTGTTCTCTTTTTCTTATCAAACATATGATGTCTCCGGGCAATTTTTCTCCAGCGGTTTCAATTACCGCGATAACTTCGTTGATTCTGTTTAAAAATTCGATGATTTTTTCTGCGTCCTTTGCCTTAAGCTTGCCAGCTTCAAAGGATTCGTTGACATTGCGGACAAAACTGAAAATTTCTGCCATCGCAGCAGAGATATTGAGATCGTCGGCAAGAGCGTTAAAGAATCCTTCAGATGCTGCCTCAATGGTTTTCGCGATTTCCGGTTCAGATTCACCATTGATATTTGTGGCAAAAAAAAGTCTTTGATGAAAGGCCTGAAGATGTTTCACTGTGTTTTCCGCCTGTTTAAGCGATTGCTCTGAAAAATTCAAAGGGTCCCTGTAATGAGTTGTCATAAGAAGATATCTGATTCCGTCTGGAGCATATCCCTTTTTCAACAGGTCCCTCAATGTATAAAAATTTCCTTTTGATTTTGACATCTTTTCGCCATTGACAAGAAGATGGGCGCAGTGCAACCAGTAATTTACAAACTTTTTTCCGGTGACTGCTTCGCTCTGGGCTATTTCATTTTCATGATGTGGAAAAATATTGTCTACGCCTCCTGTATGGATATCAAAGGTTTCCCCGAGATATTTCATGCTCATAGCTGAACACTCAATATGCCATCCAGGACGTCCTTTTCCGATATCAGTGTTCCAGAAAAACGGTTCGTCCTTTGTTCCTTTCCACAGAGCAAAATCCCTCGCCTGTTCTTTTTCGTATTCATCGGAATCAGTCCTTGCGGTGGTAATTCTGTCAAAATCATACTGTGAGAGTTTGCCATACGAAGGAAAAGAACTTATTCTGAAGTATATTGAACCGTCTTTTTCATAGGCATAGCCCTTTTCAAGCAGTATTTTTATGATGGATACCATTTCTGGAATGTGATGGGTTGCTCTCGGGAAATATGCGGCTTTTTTTAATTTCAGGCATTCCATATCTTCAAAAAAAGCCCTGATATATTTTTCTGTATACTGCTGGAGAGAGACATTTTCCCTGATGGCGCCTGCTATTGTTTTGTCATCTATATCAGTGATATTCATAACCCTGATAACCCTGTAACCTGCGTATTCCAGAAATCTGTGGAGAAGATCTTCGAATACATAGGCGCGAAAGTTCCCTATGTGCGCGAAATCGTATACTGTGGGCCCGCAGGTATACATTTTCACAGTGCCTTCTTCTATGGGTTTAAAAACCTCTTTTTTCCTCGACAGGGTATTAAACAGCATAATCATTTTTAACCTTTCCTTTTTATAAGAGGGTCAGTAAATGTGTCCTTTTCATCGAAGCTCGGTGATGAGAATTCCGAGATCACGGCTCCCTGATTTCCTGCCTGAAACCAGTGCAGTGTATCAGGCGGTACCGTGTATTGATCTCCCGGGTTCAGGACTATCTCATTGAATACCGTGAAATATTCTTTTCTAAACTCAGGAATTCTTGCTTTCACTTTTGTTGTAGTTTTCCCCGGAACCATAAGATAAACCTGTCCCCACCTGCATCTGAATGTTTCCATTTTACCCGGATTATCTGAGCCTAATGGGCCATGTTTGTGCTCGGGACAGGTCTGACCCGGCAGAAGAATGATTTCTTTAGCGCAGTACCTGCCATTGTTAACATATACGATTATTTGAATACCGATGATTTCTGGTTTCCCGAGGCCAAGATCGGTTATTTCCAGCGATTCAATTTCATTCTTACTGACGACGATGCTGGCTTTTTTAAGAATTTCCAGCGTTTTCTGTTTTATCTCAAAATATTTTTCTTCTGGAATCACATTCTATCCTGTTTTTAATTTGAGAAAATTTTCAATCCTTTTGATACACCTTTGTTTTCCAATCAATTCTATCATCTCAAACAGACCGGCACCTTTTGTCTGTCCTGTCAGGACAAATCGCAGGGGATTAAAAACCTCAATGCACTTTAAATTTCTTTCTTCGCAGAACCTGCGAATAGTCGCTTCGATAACGGACTTTTCAAAAGGCTCGATTGTTTTCAATAAATCGCTTATTTCAGAAAGAGTTTTCTCAAATTCCGGGATTTTGACTTTTTTCTCTATTTCAGAATTCCACGAAATATCCTCAGAAATGAAATATCCCGTTCTTTCTGGAATATCCTGGAGCGTTTTCAATTTTTCCTTTTCAACATCAATCACTTTTTCAATGATTTTTTTGTGTTGCTCCAGTTCTGACTTACTGTAGCCGGCTTTTTCAAGAAAGGGTAAAGAAATCTCAAAAATCTCTGAAGAGGACTTTTTCCTTATGTATAGAGCGTTCAACCACAGAAGCTTTGCAGGGTCAAAAATTGCGTTAGATTTATTGCATGCCTGCAGTGAAAACTCTTCTATTAATTGCTGTTTTGAAAAGATTTCCTGATTGTCTTTGCTGCTCCAGCCAAGCAGGGCGAGGTAATTGAACATCGCTTCAGCAAGATAACCGTTTTCTCTGTACTGGCGAACACTTGTTGCACCATGTCTCTTGCTTAATCTGGTTCTATCAGTGCCGAGAGTCATTGACATATGAGCAAATGCTGGCGGATTGCAACCAAGCGCTTCAAAAATCAGGATGTGTTTTGGGGTGTTTGAAAGGTGGTCTTCGCCCCTGATCACATGTGTTATTTGCATGGAGAGGTCATCAATGACAACCGCGAAATGGAATGTTGGAATTTCGTTAGATTTCATAATCACAAAATCATTAAGAGTTCCAGCTTCGAATATAACAGTGCCTCTGATGATATCGTTTACAACGACTTTTTTATCAGGAACCCTGAATCTTATGACCGGGTTTCTTCCTTCTGCCTGAAAGCTGGAAATCTGTGAAACTGACAGGTTTCTGCAATAATTGTCATATCCTGAATTTTGTTGATCACCGGATGAACGTCTTTTTTCAATTTCTTCCTTTGTACACCAGCATCTGTATGCTTTTCCTTCTGAAACCAGTTTATTAGCATAGTCCCTGTATAACTGCAACCTTTCTGTTTGACGATACGGTCCAAAAGGGCCGCCCACATCAGGACCTTCCTCCCAGGATAGTCCCAACCATTTCAGGTCTTCTAAAATGCTTTCTTCATATTCTTTCTTTGACCTTTCTGTGTCTGTGTTTTCTATGCGGAGAATGAATTTTCCGCTGTTTTTTCTGGCAAAAAGATAATTGAAGAGAGCGGTTCTTGCATTTCCAATGTGAAGATAGCCAGTAGGGCTTGGTGCAAATCTAACTCTAACCATAGTTTTTCCTCCATAAAACCTGTGATAACGGCATGGTGTAATATAATAATGTACCTATTTTTGACGATTATGTCAAAGAAAATGATGTTTTGACATTTTCAGGAATTCGGGTATAATTCAATAGATGAAAATAAACTATTGAAACTCTGGAGGGCTGATGTTAAGAAAATATGAGGTTTGTATGCTTCTGGATCCTGATCTCGATCAGAATGGTATCGAAGGAGAAACATCCGGGATTTCAGAAATTATGTCTTCAAATGGCGCCAGTGTTGTTCGAAAAGAATTATGGGGAAGGCGCGGACTTATGTATCCCATAAAGAAAAAAAAGGAAGGATATTATTACCTTTTTTATCTTGAGGCCGAACCTGAAACTTTAAAGAAAATACAGGATCAGCTTAAACACAGACAAACTGTTTTGAGAACACTTATAATTGCTCGGAAAGAAATTCCGGAGGCATAATGGCATCCCTTAACAAGGTTTTTCTTATTGGGAGATTGACCAGAGATCCAGAACTCAGATACACACCTTCTGGTAGTGCCGTAGCCAGTTTCGGACTGGCTGTTAACAGAGAATACACAACAAAAGATGGAAGCAAAAAAGAAGACCCCTGTTTTGTAAATCTTGTAGTATGGGGAAAAAGGGCAGAGGTGTGCGCTGAATATCTTAAGAAGGGCTCGATGATTTTTGTGGAAGGTCGTTTAAGTTATAGAAAATGGGAAACCCAGGATAAAGAAAAAAGGTCAACGATCGAGGTGAGTGTAGAAAATTTTCAGTTTCTTGACAGAGCAGCACCTGATATTCAAGGAGAAATAGAAAATGGAGCAAAAGACGAAGGATCTGAAGAAGAAAAAATTCAGGAAGAAACGAGCGAGGGGATGTAAGTTTTGCGAAGAAAAAATACATGAGATCGATTACAAGGACATTGGTCGCATAAGACGGTATATGAGTGGACGGGGAAAGATATTGTCCTGTAAGCTTACCGGGGTTTGCGCCAGACATCAGAGGTCGCTCACCAGAGCCATTAAACGCGCTCGATATATGGCTCTTCTTCCATATATCCAGACCTGAGGAGACAGAAATGAAAATTATTCTCATCAAGGATGTCAAGGATCTTGGCAATCAAGGCGATACCGTGGAAGTCAGAAATGGTTATGCAAGAAACTATCTTATTCCAAGAGGGTTTGCCATTGAAGCAAGTAAAGAAAATTTGAAAAAAATCGAGAAAATTAAACAGGTGGCGGCTGCCAGGAAAGAAAAGCTTTTGAAAGAAGCAGAATCCCTGCAGAAACAATTAAACAAAATTTCAATAACCATTGAAGCCAATGCTGGAGAAGAAGAAAAATTGTTCGGGTCTATCACATCGGATGATATCGTTAATTCATTAAAGAGTCAGCACGATATTCAGATAGATAAACACCAGATCAAGATTGAAGAACCCATCAAAAAGCTTGGAATTTACAAAATACCTGTACACCTCATCGGAGAAATCAACGCGGAATTAAAGGTGTGGGTAGTCCAGAAACAGGAAAGTGTGTGAAGTTGAATGGGGCTGTTTAGATTTTTCCGTTCGTTAATGGTCTGCCTGCGGAGTATAATTTCAAGAGGATGTTATGGCCAACAGAAAGAACACATCCACAAGTGAGCAGGTCCCACCTCAAAATATTGAGGCAGAAAAAGCGCTGCTTGCTTCAATGCTTCTCGAAGAAGACGCCCTGATAAGAGGGCTCGAGGTTGTTAAAAAAGAGTTTTTCTATGATAACCGGCATCAGTTGATTTTTAACGCCATTGGCGATCTTTTTGAAAAAAACATCAAATGCAACTTTGTTACGCTTACCAATTATTTTCGCGAGAAAAACAAAATTGAGCTTGTGGGCGGGATTGAGTACCTCACATCTCTTTTTGACCTTGTTCCGACCGCAGCCCACATAGAGGACTACGCGAAAATTGTGCGTGATAATTTTGTTTTGCGTTCGTTGATAAAAGTTTCAACCAGAATTGCCACGGATGCATATGCGTGTCCTCAGGATGTGGACGCTCTGCTTGACAACGCAGAGTCGATGATTTTTGAGATTTCAAGCCATATGATATCGAGGGAGGCTTCTCCAATATCCGATCTGGTTAAAGAAAATCTTAATCTGTTTGAGAAAATTCACGCGAAACAGGGGCATGTGACAGGTTTGCCCAGCGGTTATGTGGACCTTGATAATATCACATCAGGATTTCAAAAGTCAGATTTTATCATTATAGCGGCAAGGCCTTCGATGGGGAAAACCGCTTTTGCATGCAATATTGCTCAGAATCTTGGCGTGACGCAGAATGTACCTGTTTTAATATTCAGCCTTGAAATGTCAAAGGAACAACTCGTTCAGCGAATGCTGTGTTCGGAGGCTCGTATAGATTCTTCTTCCATGAGAAAGGGTATTCTTTCAGACCATGATATGGGCAGGCTGATTCAAGCGGCAGGGATTCTTGAGAAGGCTCCGATTTTTATCGATGACACACCCTCGCTTACTGCGTTTGAAATCCGAGCAAGAGCGCGAAGACTCAAGTCGCGAGAAGATGTGCAACTTGTTATGGTTGACTATCTTCAATTAATTAGAGGCAGGGGCAGATATGAAAACCGCCAGCAGGAAATTACAGAAATTTCTGCTTCCCTCAAGGCAATGGCAAAGGAGCTGTCAATTCCTGTGATCGCTCTTTCGCAGATGAACAGATTGATAGAGAGGAGAGAGAGAAAAGAACCAATGCTTGCGGATTTAAGAGAGAGCGGTTCAATCGAGCAGGATGCCGACCTTGTAATATTTATTCACAGGGATGAACAATATGATGAATCCGAAGAAATGAAAGGGTTGACGGATATTATTATCGCCAAACACAGAAATGGACCTCTTTCACGTTTTCAAATGACCTTCCTCAAGCATTGTTTGAGATTTGAAAACTGTTCCAGACGACAACCAACATGATCAGGTTTATCGATTCTTTTGGGTGGCTTGTCCTCGAATCCATCTCATACATTGGAGAGGTTGCTCTTATCATCTTTAACGCTACGGGCCGTATTTTTTTGGATGGAATCAGAAGAAAAAAATTAATACTGGAACAGATGACAAAGATTGGAATAGATTCTTTTCCTCTTGTTGGCGTAATAGCGACCTTCACAGGAATGGTAATGGTTATGGAAACTGCGGTGATTCTAAAGAAATTTGGGGGTGAAAGTTTTGTGGGTGGTATTGTAAGCGTTTCAATGGTAAGAGAACTCGGCCCGATTATTGTCGCTCTTATTGTTGCTGGCAGGGTTGGCGCTTCAGTGGCCGCTGAAATAGGAAGCATGAAAATAACAGAGCAGATTGATGCCCTTAAAGTTTTCGGGGTTCACCCTGTGTCTTATCTGGTTGCGCCAAGGCTTTTCGCTTCGATGGTAATGATGCCAATTCTAACATTGATGGCGAATTTTTTGAGCATCATTGGCGGTTATATTATTGGAGTGTACCTTGTTCACATAGGGTCGGGGGTTTATCTCTATCAGAGTTTTGAGTTCATAAAAATACGGGACATTTTTGTCGGTATTATGAAATCCTTTGTTTTTGGTGTTCTTATTGTTGGAACATCGTGCCTTGAAGGATTGAAAACGTCAGGAGGGGCTGAAGGAGTCGGTATAGCGACGACAAGGGCGGTTGTGAATGCTTTTTTTCTTGTGATTCTTACCAATCTTGTTCTTACAGCAATATTTTATTTTCTGTGAAATGATTATAGAAACTGAAAATCTTTATGTGAGATTGGGCGATACTGACATACTGAAAGGATTTAACTTCAATGTTTCCCGGGGAGAAAATTTCGTCATACTTGGTCCGTCAGGGTCAGGAAAAACAGTACTTCTGAAAACCCTGCTTGGTCTGATAAGGCCATCTTCAGGCAGACTGGTGGTTCTGGGACACGATATGTTCAATATTACTGATGAAGAACTATTCGAGTTAAGAAGAAAAACAGGGATGGTTTTTCAGAATGCGGCGCTTTTTGATTCAATGACGGTATGGGAAAATGTCGGGTTTTCACTTTTAGAGCATTCAAAATTGTCGGAAGAAGAAATTCGTCAAAAGGCACAGGATGTTCTTCTGGCAGTTGGGCTTTCGGATATTCTGGATAAAATGCCGGAAGAACTGAGCGGGGGTATGCGAAAAAGAGTTGGAATAGCGAGAGCCCTTATGGTAGAACCAGAAATTCTTTTTTATGATGAACCCACAGCTGGGCTTGATGTGATAACTGCATCCAGCATTTTGAGTTTGATGAAAAACATTCACAGCCAGTTCAATACAACGGATGTTATCGTAACCCATGATCTTACAATTGCCAGGGATTTTGCTGATAGAATTGTGGTTATTAACGAAGGCGAAATACTCGCTGCCGGCAGGTGGGATGATCTGCTAACATCTGATAATGATTTTGTCAACAAAATGTTGCGTCAGAGAGAAATAACAAAATGATACTAAATATTTTTGAACGCTGGAGCCAATTATGAAAAACAGATATTTTAATCTTCAGTTCAAAGTGGGATTATTCATTTTCCTCGGATTGATTATATTTTTTGTGTTTGTTTTTTCGCAGGGTAAAATCCTGCGAGGCAAAGGGTATGATTTGAAAGTTGTTTACAACTATATCGGCGGACTTGATCCGGGCGCGCCTGTAAGGGTGAGCGGTTACAGGGTTGGAGAAGTCAAAAATATAGAACTTTCCATCGAACAGGATTATCCCAGGGTTATTGTAACAATTCGTATCAAGCCGGAGATTCGACTTGGAAGACACAGCAGGTTTATGGTCAGAAACTATGGCATTATCGGCGAAAAATATATGGAGATACTGTCCACTGGTTTGAAGGATGTTCCTTTGATAGAGCCGGGTGAAACCGTGAAAGGAGAAGACCCTTTGCCGATGGAAAGATTTTTGAGCGCGGGCGAGGATATTCTTAAAAATCTTAACAGCGTGCTTGTGTCTTTGAATAAGATTACCGGCGACGAAGATTTGAAGGGAGAAATAAAATATATTGTAAAATCAACAAATGATGTGCTTTCAAAAGCCTCAAGCACTCTTGAATCTTTCAATCATCTTGTTTCAACCTGGAATGAAACATCTGAGGAAATTAACAGAACAATTGTGGAAATAAAACCGGATTTGAAAAGAATTGTATCTAACGCCGGCGATTCTGCGCTGGAGATAAATCAGATTCTCGCAAAAAATAGCGAAAGCATAAATCGCATTGTTTCGAGTCTTGAAAAATCGACGGCTGAACTTGAAAGGACTCTGCCGGAGATTTCGAGCAAAATTAAAAACGCAGGCGACACATTTGAAAAAACAGGCGAAAGAATCAATGGTTTTATTGAAAAAATGGAAAATCAGGGTTTATTTGCAGAGCTAATAACAGATACAGACATTGCAAAGGAAATAAAACAAACAATCACCAATCTCAAACAGACTTCGACAGATATCAATGTTGCGTTTATTAAACTTGGATATGCCAGCGATCAGATTTCCGCAGTTCTTTCAGACATTCGTTCAGGAAAAGGAACAATAGGGAAACTTGTGATGAAAGACGAACTCTATAACCAAATTTTTGACATGGTGCAGGATTTGAAGGCGCATCCGTGGAAGATTCTCTTCAGAGGAAAGGACAAGTGACAAAAGACCGGAAAGTTTTTTCATGCCAGGAATGCGGGTATGCTTCGACCAAATGGCTCGGGAAGTGTCCTTCCTGCGGAGCATGGAATTCGTTTCACGAAGAAAACAAAAACGGTCATCGTAATTTATCTTCTGGTGAAATGTCCAGGCCGGTGCTTTTGAAAGACATAACCTTTGATAAACAATCCAGATTATTGACAGGCATAGGCGAACTTGACCGTGTTGCGGGCGGCGGTCTTGTTCCTGGTAGTGTTATTCTGCTTGCCGGAGAACCCGGCATAGGCAAGTCCACCCTTGTTTTGCTTGTAGCGTCAAACCTGGCAGAAAAGGGAAAAAAGGTGTTATATGTTTCTGCTGAGGAATCGCCCGGTCAGCTTCGAGTGAGGTCTGAAAGATTGGGCATAAAGAATACTGAGAATCTTTTTCTTCTTTCTGAAAATGAAATAAGAGCCGCAGAAAATGCCATTGAGTCAGTTAAGCCTGACGCAGTAATCGTTGATTCTATCCAGATGATTTATGATTCTGACTTTGATTATCCTTGCGGGTCTGTATTTCAGGTGCGAAGAACAGCGCAGTTTTTCATTGAAAATGCGAAAAAGTCTCATGCTCCGGTTTTTCTGATAGGGCATATAACAAAGGAAGGAAGCATCGCCGGGCCGAAAATTCTTGAACATATTGTGGATGTTGTGTTGTATTTTGAAGGGGACAGGCTATCGAATCTTAGAATTCTTAAGGGAAATAAGAATAGGTTCGGTTCAACGGAAGAGATAGGCGTATTCAGAATGGACGAAAATGGTTTGATTGAAGTTCCTGATTCAAGCAGGCTTTTTCTAAGCAACAATAACACAAGTCAGCCGGGTCTTGTTATTTTTCCTTCACAGGAAGGCAAAAGAACCATACTTCTCGAAATTCAAAGTCTGATAACGCCGAGTTATTTAGCGGTTCCAAGACGAACATTCACAGGGCTCGATTATAATCGCGTTAATCTTGTTATCGCGGTTCTTGAGAAAAAACTGCGCATAAATCTTGGCTCTCGCGATGTCTATTTCAATGTTTCAGGAGGATTGAAAATTTCTGAACCTGCTGTGGATCTTGCTGTTGCCGTAGCATCCATTTCTTCATACAAAGATGTTCCTCCTCTGTCTCAAACTGTTTTTATTGGAGAGATAGCGCTTACCGGGGAAATACGGCCTGTGCAGCATCTTATCAACCGTCTTAAGGAATCTGCGCGGCTTGGATTCAAAAATGCTTTTGTTCCCGCAGAATCAGGAAATGTTTCAGTCGCAGGAATGAAAATTTTCCAGGTGCGATGGCTTGGCGATGCGGTTAATCTTGCGTTCAAAAAAGTTTGAATCCAGAAAGTCAATTGTTGTATAATATCAAAAAATATGAATAGGAGGTTGTGATGGGACTTTATTTCATCAGAGCGACATTTGTGTTGATCAGCGCGTTCGCGGGCTCAGTTTTCTGGATGGAGAACAAGCTGAACGGAGTTATAGCAGGTTTGATTGGCAGTTTGATTGTTGTTGGGCTTGAATTGTTGATGCAGAAGATTCCATTCAGAAAATTCATTATGGCTGTGTTTGGTTTGATAGTGGGTTTGATAACAGCCATTCTTATTGCGAATTTTGTGCTTTTGGTTCCATTTGCCTCGTCAAGACAGGAAGATGGTGTCAGGTTTGTTCTGTATTTTATTTTCAGCTACCTTGGAATTATGATTGGCATCAGAGGCGTCGGGGAGCTTGGCTTTCTTTTTCCATATCTTCATCAGTTCAAGGCTGAAACAATGAGAGCGATTGTCATTGATAGCAGTGTTGCCATAGATGGCAGGGTGCACGAACTGGCGATTAGTGGATTTATCGAAGGAACGATCATCATTCCGACTTTTATTATTAAAGAACTTCAGGAACTGGCGGATTCGGCCAGTGAAATGAAAAGGCAGCGAGGCAGAAGAGGTCTTGAAACCCTGAATAAAATGAGAAATGATAACAATCTTGATGTTAAGGTTTACGATGTTGATTACCCTGAGATAGAAGGTGTTGACGCGAAACTTGTAAAACTTGCTTCTTCTATTGGGGCGAGAATTCTGACTAACGACTTTAACCTTACAAAGGTTGCGGAAGTCAAAAACATTAAAGTTTTGAATCTTAATAATCTCGCGACATTGATGAGAGCTAAGCTTATGGCAGGAGAAACCCTTCAGATTAAAGTTGTAAGAGAAGGTAAGGAACACGGGCAGGGGGTTGGTTATCTTGAAGATGGAACAATGGTTGTTATTGAAAATGGAGCAAAGCATATTGGCAAGACAGTGGAAACAGTTATTGATAGCGCCATTCAAACAGTGAGCGGACGCATAATCTTCGCCAAGTTAAAATGACCGGGTGTATTATTGTTGCGGCAGGAAGAGGTACGCGCTTCAAAAGTAAAACGCCAAAAACATTTTTTCTTTTACAGAATAGTCCCATGCTTGAATACAGTTTGCGAACATTTTCAAATTGTGCGTTAATTGATGAAATAGTGCTGGTTCTTCAAAAAAGATTTATACAGAGCAAATATGTTTCAAGCTGGAAATGGTGTTTTCCAAAGATTAAGGCTGTTGTGTCTGGCGGCAAATTCAGAGAAGAATCTGTGTTTAATGGATTTGTGAAATGTTCAAAGAATTGCGATATAATTCTGGTTCATGACGGAGCAAGACCATTTGTAAGTTGTAAGCTGATCCAGAAGGTGATAAGGGGTGTCTCAAGATATGGTGCGTGTGTTCCAGCATATCCGATCAACGGTTCAGCAAAGCTTGTAAGAAATGGAAGACTGATAAGAACTATTACTGAAAAAGGAATTGAGATTGCACAGACGCCACAGGGTTTTAGCAGGCAGGTGCTTGAGAAGATTTTTTCTTTGCGCGAAAACAACCTGAGAAATTATCCTGATGAATCGTCAATGTGCGAAGTTTCAGGTTTACCTGTCCGCATGATAAAAGGAGATGCAACAAACATTAAGATTACGACTCGTGAAGATTTAAAGATTGCGCACGCTTTACTTAAAATAAAAAGTTAGTTTTTCAACAGGATTATCACAAATGGCTGAAAAAACAGGTGTATGTTTTCCAGAAGGTTTCAAAGCAACAGGTATCAATTGCGGTATAAAAAAAGAAAAAAAAGACCTGGCAGTTATTATTTCTGACGAACCCTGCAATGTTGCAGCTTGCTCCACGACGAACAGGGTTAAATCGTATTCTCTTTTGTGGTCATTGAAGAACATTAAAAATCCTGTGCGGGCGATTCTTATAAACAGCGGCAACGCAAATGTTTTAGGTGGGAAAAATGGATGGGAAATCACATGTGAGATTATGGAAAAATTTGCGGATGTTGTTGGCGTTAGCACCAGAAATGTTCTTTTCGCTTCGACAGGAGTAATTGGCAAGCCCCTGCCGCAAAATGAAATTCTAAGAGGTATTGAAAAACTGGTGCCAATGGCTTCGGAAACAGGAGGGCAGGACGCAGCTGAAGCGATAATGACAACCGATAGATTTCCCAAGCAGATAGAGATTGAAACTTCAATTAAAGGAAAGAAGAAAGGTTCTTTTGTTCGTATCGGGGCAATGGCGAAGGGCGCGGGAATGATATGTCCGAATATGGCTACAATGCTTGGCTTTATCACGACAGATGCAGTTATTTCGAAAATCGCCCTGAAAAAAGCCCTGACAGATGCGGTTAACGACAGTTTCAACATGATTACAGTTGATGGCGATCAAAGCACAAACGATTTTGTCGTCTGTCTTGCAAATGGAGTTTCAGGCAACAGGACAATTCATCAGGACACAGATGACTATAAAATATTTTCTGAATCGCTATCAGAAGTTTGCACATTTCTTGCAAAAAAAATCGCTGAAAACGGAGAGGGTTCTGACAGGTTGATTGAGGTCAGGGTAGAAGGAGCGTGGTCGAAAAAGGACGCAAGACGTGTTGCAAAGAATATAGCAGGCTCAAACCTCGTTAAAGCGGCAGTAACCGGCGCCTGGCCTAACTGGGGAAGGATTGCCGCAGCCGCAGGTTCATCCTGCACCAGATTTGATCCGCAAAAAATGAAGATTTACATAGGCAAGTACACAGTTTTTGACTGTGTGTCGTGTGATATTGATGAAAAACTTTTGCGCCAGGAGTTATCCAAAAATAAGGTAGTGATAAGAGTAATTCTGGGCTCCGGGAAAGAAGACGCGGTAGCCTGGGGATGCAATCTTACTGAGGAATATGTAAGAATCAACATGGAGAAAGAATAAATATGGCTGAGAAAAGAGACTACTACGAAGTGCTCGGCATTAGCAAAAGTGCGTCGATTGATGAGATAAAAAAGGCCTACAGGGATCTGGCTCTCAGATATCATCCTGATAGAAATCCGGGTAATAAAGAAGCAGAAGAAAAGTTCAAGGAGGTTACAGAAGCGTATGAGGTTTTAAGCGATCCTGAAAAAAGAAAAACATACGACCAGTTCGGGCACGCTGGCTTTGGCCCTCAGGGATTTGACTGGCGGCAGGATTTTGGAAGGGTCAGGATGGATTTTTCTGACCTGTTCGGCGACTTCTTCAACGACTTTTTTTCGGACATTTTTACAAGAGAAGATATCCGCGCTGAAAATAGAGGAGAAGATGTTGAGATGAGGATTTCAATTCCTCTAAAAGACGCCGTAAAAGGCGCGGAAAAAACAATAAATGTTTCTGTTTATGAAAGATGCCCGGTTTGCGAAGGCACAGGAAGCAAAGGGAAAAAGGCTCCTGTTGAATGCTTACAATGCCATGGAACAGGCAAGGTTGTTTACCAGCAGGGTTTTATCTCGATAGGACAGAGTTGTCCAAGATGTAAGGGCAAGGGAAGCGTTGTGACAGATCCATGTATGAACTGTAGAGGTACCGGCAGGGTTAGGACCATTCATAAGATAAATGTTAAGATCCCGGCCGGCATTGAAAGTGGCACATCGTTGCGTTTGAAAGGTATGGGAAATGCCGCCGCAATGGGAGCAAACAGGGGCGATTTATATGTTACTGTTTTTGTTGAAGAGGATGAGTTTTTCAAAAGGCGCGGTTCAGACCTTTATTGCGAAGTTCCAATAACAGTCACGACCGCTGTGCTGGGCGGAGAAATAGAAATTCCCACCCTTTTCGGAAAGGTCAGAGCAAAGGTTTCTCCTTATACTCAGGATGGCACAGTTCTAAGATTGAAAAATCTTGGTGTTCCGAGGGGCGCAATGAAAGGCAACCTTTTTGTTGTCCTGCGTGTCGCTATGCCAGGGAACATTTCAAGACAGGAAAGACTGCTCTGGGAACAATTGAAGGCACTGGAAGACGAGAGGAACTATCCTGAAGTCAAAAAATACCGTCAGAAGATTTCAGGTTCCTGAAGAATGGAAAAAAATTTTGTTTTGAGGTCTGGATTCAAGCCAGCCGGTGATCAGCCACAGGCTATTGAAAAACTCGTCAACAATCTCAATCAGAATGCGAAATGGCAGGTTTTGTTAGGCGTTACAGGCAGTGGTAAGACCTTTACAATGGCAAATGTAATTGAAAAGGTGCAGAGACCTGTGCTTGTAATTTCACATAACAAGACTCTTGCGGCGCAGCTTTACAGTGAATTCAGAGAATTTTTTCCAGTCAATAAGGTAAGATATTTTGTGAGTTATTACGATTACTATCAGCCAGAAGCCTACATTCCCGCAACCGACACTTATATTGAAAAAGATGCTTCAATCAACGAAGATATCGACAGATTGCGTCTTGCAGCAACAAGTGCAATTCTTTCAAGCAGAGACGTAATAGTTGTGGCAAGCGTTTCTTCAATATATCCGCTTGGCAGTCCAGAGGATCACAGAAGCTTGATGCTAAAACTTTCTGTCGGTCAGAAAGTGGCAAGGACTGATATTCTGAGAAAACTCGTTGCAATACAATATGAGAGGAACGACTTTGATATGACAAGGGGAAGATTTCGCGTTCGAGGCAGCGCGATTGAAATGATTCCATCATATGAAGAAACAGGCGTAAGAGTTACGCTTTCAGGCGACGAAATTATTAAGATTGAAAGGTTTGAGCCATTAACAGGAAAAACAATATCCGAAGAGACGCAAATTTTTATTTATCCAGCTAAACACTTTGTAAGTCCTCCTGAAAGGATTGAAAGGGCTTTGATTACAATTCGGGAAGAACTCCAGCAAC
This sequence comes from Candidatus Omnitrophota bacterium, assembly GCA_023819255.1. GTDB lineage: Bacteria > Ratteibacteria > UBA8468 > B48-G9 > DTJG01 > DTJG01. Next base: position 2,098 of record JAMWBU010000028.1, on the reverse strand, counting down.
AGCTTGAGAAACTGAAAAAAAATGGAAAAATTCTTGAAGCCGAAAGGCTTGAGATGAGGACGAACAATGACATTGAAATGCTTTCTGAACTGGGATATTGCCAGGGGATTGAAAATTATTCCAGACATCTTTCAGGCCGACTTCCAGGTGAAAGGCCTGAATGTCTGATTGACTATTTTCCTGATGATTACCTTCTTTTTATCGATGAATCACATATGACAGTACCCCAGATTCGCGGTATGCATGCGGGCGACAGGTCCCGTAAGGAAACCCTTATTGAGTATGGTTTCAGATTGCCTTCTGCTCTTGATAATAGGCCTCTGACTCTTGAAGAATTTGAATCCATAGTCAATCAGGTTATCTTCGTCTCGGCGACTCCGGGTCCCTATGAACTGGGAAAAATAGAAGTGAGGAATCTTGGTGAAAGGTCTCAGTTTCTTGTTGAACAGGTTATCAGGCCAACAGGGCTTGTCGATCCACCAATAAGAGTGCTACCCGCAGAAAATCAACTGGAGGATCTTGTAATCAGGATTCGCGAAAGAATTAAGAAAAAGCAGAGAGTTCTGGTTCTTACAATAAGCAAGCAGAATGCGGAACAGCTGAGCGATCACCTTAAAGATATGAATTTGAAGGTAATGTATCTTCATTATGAAATTGATACCCTTGAAAGGGTTGAAATTCTTAAGAAACTAAGAGAAGCAACTTTTGATGTGCTGGTGGGGATTAACTTGTTGCGCGAAGGGCTTGATCTTCCAGAGGTAAGTCTTGTAGCAATCCTTGATGCGGACAGAGAGGGCTTTTTAAGATCTGAAAGGTCTCTTATTCAGATTGCAGGCAGGGCTTCAAGAAGCATAGATGGCGAGGTTATTATGTATGCTGAAAGAACCACTGATGCGATGAAAGCGGCGATTGATGAAACGGAAAGAAGGAGAAAGATACAACTGGAATATAACCGTGTTCACAACATTGTTCCTCAGCCCGTTATAAAACCCATACGTCAGACAATAGCGGACATTATAGGAAGCAAGAATAAAAAACAACAGGAATCGCTTGTTGACCAGGAGGAAATTCTCTATGGCAAGGACCTTTCTAAATTCATCAAGAAACTTGAAAAAAGAATGATGATGTCAGCAAAACAGCTTGATTTTGAAACAGCGATTAAATACAGAGAAAAAATAAAAAGATTGAAACAAGAGAAATAACAAAAACCTTACCCCTTCTTTCCTTCCTTTTTTTATATTCTTACTTGTTCCTATTTAAGAAAGAGTGGGGGGTGTTCCACTACCAGGCGGTTTTTAAAAATCTATCCGAAAACATCATCCTTGAGGAAAAAATAAAAAAAGAGAAGAAAAGTAAAAGACGAGACAAATTCGTTGGGAGGATTGTTGATAGAGTATTATTTTAAGTATCTACATCATTTTCAGTCATGGCCATTGAGTTTTTAGAGAAGAAAGAAAAATTCGGCGAAGATAAAAATATGTGTAAAAATTAAACTGATAAAAACGTGACCATGATGTTCCCGAATTATGCACTTTTCACATGTTCGGAACGTCTCTCTTACCTGCAGGCACTTTGATATTTCCCGGAAAACCTTCTATAAATGGCTAAGGCGATATGATAAGAATAATCTTTGTACCCTGGAAGACCTCTCCAGGAGCCCACAAAGGAAAAGGACCCGACAAATAAGCATTCAACAGGAACAGAGAATCATAACATTAAGGAAGAGATATATCAGATATGGGAAAGAAAAGCTATCAATTCTTTATGAAAAGCACTATAAAGAAAAGATGAGCAGCTGGCATATACAAAAGGTTATAGAAAAGTACAATCTCTACTATAACCCGATGGGAAATGAGAAGATACGCAAAAAGAGGGAAGTTTCTCAAAAGAAGAAAAGAATAACCCAACTGAAGAATAAAAAGATAGAGGGATTGTTTTTTCAGTTAGACACTATAGTTATGTGGTGGAATGGGGTTAAAAGATATATATTTACTGCGGTTGAAAAGGTAAGTAAAATTGGGTTTGCGCGGATGTATAAAAACGCCAGTTGTTTAAATGCGACAGATTTTCTTAATCGGCTGTGGTATTTGACGGATGG
>JAMWBU010000072.1 GCA_023819255.1 Candidatus Omnitrophota bacterium | reverse complement strand
TTTCAACCAGTGGGCAAGTTCATCTGCTATTTCCTTTATTTTTGCGGAAGATTTTTCTTCAATAAAAATTGTGCCGCTGTAAAAAAAATCCGCGCCATAACTGAGACTGATTGTTGAAAATATGGCCACCAGAATCCACAATTTTCTCATCTTTCTCTCCTGTTTTATTTTGAATGCAAATATAATATAATATGAGAGAAGAAATTCTCCAAACAAAAGGGGGCACTCAGATGAACAGGAAAAAATTTTTCTTTTCTCTCACTATGGCAATTTTGCTCGCAGGATGCGCAATGGTCACAATCTATGTGACATTCCCGGAAGAAAAAATTAAAAAGGCGGCAGAAGATATTGAAAAGATGCTTGAGTCAAAAAATGACATACCCTGTATGTTTTGTTCTGTAATGCGGTTTGTTTCAAGTCCTGCTTACGCTCAGGAATCATCTGTCTCATCTGAACTCAAAACAGATTCTCCAAAGATTAAAGAAGCAATAGCACAGATGAAGTCATGGGCTGAAGAACTTGCAACTTATAAGAAAGCTGGATACATTGGTGAAACTCTCGAATATCAGGTTGCAATTGTCAATCTACCGCAAGATGCTACTGTGGCAAAAAATGTCAGGGAGCTTGTACAGAAGGAAAATAAACAGAGAAACATCATACTGGAAGAAATCTTTCGGCTTAACAATGTTGCGCCTGAACAACGCCAAACATTTAAAGAAATTTTTGCAAGGACAAAATTGAAAAATCTCAAGCCAGGTGAATGGTTTCAAAACCCTGATGGATCTTGGAGTCAAAAGAAATGAGATTAAAAATTCTGAACGGTTGCGAAGCCTCCGCTGAAGGCGCCATATCAGCAGGTTGCGCATTTTATGCTGGGTATCCTATTACGCCGCAAAATAGATTTCCAGAGTATATGAGCGAAAGGATGGAACAGGATGGCGGAGTATTTATTCAGGCAGAAAGCGAAACATCCTCAATCAATATGCTGTTTGGCGCGGCGGCGGCAGGTTTCAGGTGTATGACCTCTTCATCAAGCCCGGGAATATCTCTGATGCAGGAAGGCATATCCTATCTGGCAGGATGCGAACTGCCAGCAGTTATCGTTAATATGGCAAGAGGAGGTCCTGGACTTGGAGACGTTACGCCAAGCCAGTCGGATTATTTTCAATCAACAAGGGGCGGCGGGCACGGCGATTACAGAACAATCGTTCTTGCGCCCTGGTCCTGTCAGGAAATCCACGACCACACATATCTCGCCTTTGACCTTGCGGATAAGTACAGAAATCCAGTGCTTGTTCTTGGCGACGGCCTCCTTGCCCAGATGTATGAAACGGTTCGGCCGAAAGCGAAAAAGAAAAGGTTTCCCAAAAAACCGTGGGCACTTGACGGTTGTTCTGGTAGAAAGCCAAATTCCCTGAAATCACTGTTTTTGACTCCTGGTGTGCTTGAAGCGCATAACTGGAAACTCGCTTCAAAATGGGCAAGAATCGAAAAAAGAGAAATCAGATGTGAGTCTTACTATTGCAGAAACTCAAACTACATCGTTGTCAGCTTTGGGACATGCGCCAGAATTGCGAAGGAAGCGGTTGAAAGGGCAAGACAGGAAGGCGCTGACATTGGTCTTTTCAGGCCTGTAACCCTCTGGCCATTTCCATATGCTCAACTTGCTGAATGTTTGAAAAACGCAAAAAAGGTCCTTGTCGTTGAAATGAGCCTGGGACAGATGATAGATGATGTGTATCTTGCAGCCAGGAATTCTGACGCAAGAATCTTTTTTTACGGCAGACCGGGTGGCGGGGTGCCTGATCCTGATGAAATTTACAGGGAGATAAAGAAAAAATGAAGGCGATATATCAGAGACCTGAAAGTTTAACTACTGACACCTCAATATATTGCCCTGGGTGCGGGCATGGCGTTATTCAAAAGCTTATCGCTGAGGTCATAGACGAACTCGGCGTGAGAGAAAGAGCCATAGGTATTGCGCCTGTTGGATGCGCGGTCCTGTCCTACAATTATTTCAATTTTGATGTTACGGAGGCCGCGCATGGAAGAGCGCCTGCTGTAGCCACAGCAATAAAGAGACTTCTTCCATCGAGAATAGTTTTCACATACCAGGGAGATGGAGACCTTGCTGCGATAGGAACAGCAGAGATTATTCATGCCGCCGCGAGGGGAGAAAATTTTTCTGTCTTTTTCATCAACAACGCTGTCTATGGAATGACAAAAGGGCAGATGGCTCCAACAACGCTTACAGGTCAAAAAACAACAACTACCGTAAGCGGCAGGAATCCGCAGGTGCATGGCTTTCCCATAAGAGTTTGTGAACTTCTTTCTTCCCTGGATGGCGTAACATATCTTGAAAGGGCAACAACATCGGATATCCCTGGAATAATCGCAACAAAAAAGGCGATAAAAAAGGCAATTTTGTGGCAGATGCAACAGAAGGGTATGTCCTTTGTAGAAATCCTTGCGTCCTGCCCAACCAACTGGAAGAAAAATCCTTCAGATTCCTTGAAATGGATGAAGGAAACCATGGAAAGATACTATCCGGTAAAGGTGTTTAAAGACCCGGGCAATATTCTATGATTTTTCTTGTGCCATTATCAATTCTTTTCCTTTTTCTTTTGTTTTTGCTGCTGATTTTTTTGTTCTTTGTTGTTATTCCGATACACGCTGTAAGAATTGCCTTTGAAAAAATTGGACTTTCTCCTTCTGTCGCATTTTTTGTATTGCTGGCGTCTCTGATTGGAAGTTTTATCAATATCCCTCTTGCAGTAAAGACACCTTCTGGTTATGTTACAGCATTCTCTTATCTGGGCGGATTTTTTGTTGATCTGCCTGCGGATTTAAGTGTTATTGCAATAAATGTTGGTGGAGCCATTGTGCCAGTGGTTCTGTGCGTGTATCTTTTTTCAAAAACAAGATTTCTTCCCATTTTTTTTTCAACAATTATTTCAACGATGGTCTGTTATAAGCTTGCCATAATTGTGCCCGGCGTGGGGGTACAGCTTCCTGCTTTCATTCCGCCAGTTATTGCTGCATTCCTTGCGTTCTTATTTTCCCCGCATAACAAAATTCCTGTCGCTTATATCAGCGGAGTTCTTGGTGTCCTGATAGGCGCTGATCTGATGAATCTCGGAAATCTCGGCGATTTTGCCGGAGTGATGAGCATCGGAGGCGCAGGTGTTTACGATGGCATCTTTCTTGTCGGGATTATTTCTGCGCTTCTGGCATAAGAACAATAATTTCGTTATTGACAAAATGAATTATTGCAAGTAAATTATTTCTGGAAACGATGGAGGAAAAATGATAAGAAAAAGTATCAATTTATGGGTTGCTCCTGAGGGCAGCGATATCTACGATGTCCTTTCAATTATAAAGGATGCCGGTTATGACGCTGTTGAGCCAAATCTTGATGAAAATGGTTATCTGTCTTTGAAAAGCTCAGAAAAAGAAATAGAAAACTTTAGAAATCAAGTTGAAAAAAAAGGATTGAAAATTGCAAGTGTAAGTTCAGGCCTATTGTGGAAATATACATTGAGCTCTCCTGATGCTCAAATTAGAAAAAAGGCGGAAAACATCATAAAAAAGCAGGTTGAATGCGCAAGGATTTTGGGAACAGATGGAATTTTGATTATTCCCGGAGTGGTTCAGGCCGACTGGTCAGCCCAGACAGAAATTGTGCCATACGATATTTGCTGGCATAGAACAAGCGAATCGCTGAAAAATGTTATTGAGTTCGCTGATAAAAACAGGGTATGCCTGTGTCTTGAACCTGTCTGGAATAAATTTCTTTTAAGCCCTCTTGAGATGAAAAACTTTGTTGAATCCTTCAAATCAGATTATGTGGGAGTTTACTTTGACACAGGCAATGTTGTGCTTTACGGATATCCTGAGATGTGGATAAGGATTCTTGGAAAACATATCAAAAAAATTCATTTTAAGGACTTCAGGACACAGATTGGAAATATTAACGGCTTTTGTATGCTTCTTGAAGGAGATGTGAACTGGAAAGAGGTAATGCGAAGTTTGAAAGAAATCAATTTTAACGGTTATGCTACAGCTGAATTCTGGGCGTATAAAAATTGTCCTGAAACAGTAATCTATCACGCATCAACAAGTATGGACAGAATACTTAAACTTTAACACAATGGAAAATTCAAGGCAGGAAATCCTTGCTTTGTTGAGAGGCCAGAACATAGGCAAGATTCCGGTTTCTCTGTATAAAATAGATCCCTATGATGAAAAAAGCTTCTGGGCAGGCCATTCAAGTTTTCAAAAGCTTCTGGAAAAAACTCGAAACGACTGCCATAATTTCTTCTTTTTCAGACCCGGCACAGGTTTTTTCTTTTCAGCCCCTGGTTCAATTGAAGTAAAGGAAGAAAAGCACCAGGACACAAAAATTTCTGAAGTCATTACGCTTACTGTTGAAACAGAAAGGGGCACCCTCACCCGCTCCGCGAGAACCACAAAATTGAGCGCAGAGCAATGGGTTCTCAAGCCATGGATAACAAGTTCCCACGATATAGAAAAATTCCTGTCGTTACCATACACAGCCTACACCCCTGATATGAGCAAGTTCTTTGAAAAAGATTCTCTTTACGGAAATAAATCGATGCCTGTGATTTCACTTCCTGACCCGGCTGGCGTAGCAGGCACTCTTTTCGCACCAGGGGATCTGCCAAAGTTTTTAATGGAACATGAAAAACTTGTTTTTGATGTATTTGAACTTTTTACCCAGCGGCTTCAAAATGTGTATAAAGCAATATCATTGCAGGTGCATAATGCCATTATCAGAATAAGAGGCGCTGAGTATCTTACCCCGCCCGCATTGCCAGTGGAGTATTTTCACAATTATCGCGAAATTTTTCTCAATTATGTTATCAAACCTGACACAAAACTAATCAATGTCCTTCGTTCAGGAAATTTGAACTACATCTGTTATCACTGGCATGAAATGAAAGAAGACCTTTTGCCCTATGTTCTCAAGATGGGCATAGACATCCTTGAACCAGCAATCAATACAGTCGAGTTTCCATTGACAGTCTCAAAAGTAAGGAAAATTGCCGGTCCAGGGATTATTATTATGGGAGGTCCTGCGCTTGAAGAAATAGAGTTTCGTTCTCCTCACGAAATTGCGCAGGTCTGTTCTGATTCAATCGTCCAGAATGGAAAGAGCGCAAAATTTATCCTTATCCCTTCTGGTGTTCCCTCTTCTATTCCACTGGCAAGCCAGACAGAAGAAAACTTTTTTGCTATGATTGATTCGGCAAGAAAATTTAGTTTTTAGCAAAATCTACTCATATTTCAACAGCCGTTTTTTGTTTTTCAACCTTGCGATAATCTTGATTTTGTTTTTGCTTTCTGCCTTTATCTCTATCTTTTCTCCTTCCTTTTTTATCTTTACATTCACCGGCCCAACCGGGGTTGATATCTCTGCCTCT
>JAMWBU010000002.1 GCA_023819255.1 Candidatus Omnitrophota bacterium | reverse complement strand
GGCTCGGGTCGGCCAGCCGCACAAGTCCTCGCACTTGCTCGGACTTATACGTCTTCGCTCCATTCAACTCCCCTCAGTATAGAATGTTGTGCGAGGAGGGGGAGTTGGCGCCCTCGCCTCCCACTACGGCTCGGGTCGGCCAGCCGCACAAGTCCTCGCACTTGCTCGGACTTATACGTCTTCGCTCCATTCAACTCCCCTCAGTATAGAATGTTGTGCGAGGAGGGGGAGTTGAACCCCCACGGTTAGCCCACTGGATCCTAAGTCCAGCGCGTCTGCCAGTTCCGCCATCCTCGCTCTGTTTTGAAAGTAGCAACATTTTTTCTCCCTCTTTTATAAAGAAAAAAGTGTGGGAGATTTTCGTAAATCTCCTTTCAGCCCCCCTTTACAAAAGGGGAAATTGCTTTGTAATTGAGGTTTTAAGTTCCTACCGGTATAAATTTTACAATGTTTGTATCCAATTGACAAAATCAATGGATGTGAAAAAATTTATTCCATACTTTGTCGGAGGTTAGATGAAAATTGAGACTGACTGGCACATCCATTCTCATAATTCCTGTGATGCCGCGTCAATGAAAATGCCTGAAATAATTGAGGCATGCAGGAAAATGGGAATTGTTAAATTTGGAGTTACTGACCATTTCAATACAAGAATTAATATGCCTGATATTATTGCTTCGAGAAAAGAGTATCTTGAAAACAGGATTGATGGGTTTCATTTTGGGATTGAGGTCAGCTGCGTTTCAAAATGGGAGATTGAGCAAATAGGAAAAGGGCTTTATCAGGATGCTGTCTACGGAATTCGCGAGGGCGGTCCTGCATGGTGCGAGCTGGCTATTGACATAACAGCAGAGCAACTTGAGACGCTTGGCGTTGAATATGTAATAGGTGGAACACACTGGCCACTTTATGTGGAGTGGAAAACAAAGGCCTTGATAATGGACTATCACAGGCAGAATATGTTTCTTGCAAACCATCCATTGATTACAATTGTTGCACATCCCTGGTGGTTTCACGCAAAATACTGGGGAAAATATGTTGATAAATATCAGCCATGGTTTGAAGATTTCCGCGTGATTCCTTCGAGTATGCATGACGAGTTTGCAGATGCAGTTGTCAAGAACAATAAGATTGTTGAAATAAATCTTCATGCGATACTTCTTCATCCAGCGTATCCTGAAAAATTCAAGATGCAGTATATTGAATATCTTGCTTTTTTGAAGTCAAAAGGAACAAAATTTGCAATTGGTTCTGACAGCCACCAGCCATACAACCTTGATTTTGAAAAAGCCGGCCAGATGATAGAAAAAGCCGGGATAAAACAGCAGGATTTGTGGTCTGTTGATTAAGACAAGCTCACATTTTTTTCTTTCCTCAGTATTTCTATAATTTCGGGTATATCAGTGATTTTCAGTATTCCATGCGGAAGGCATGCGCTGGGAATATTTGTTGATTTTGCTGAAGCGAGAGCGTAGAAAGATTCAGGAAGTTTTTTTAAAAATACGCTTTCCACCTTATTAGAAAAAAGTGAAACGAATAGTCCAATGATTGCTCCCTGGCCGTCTCCGTAAAGAACAATTTTTTCACATCCTTTTGACTGAAACAATTCAATCACCGAAAGAACATCATAGGTTCTTTTTCCGAGGTAACTTTCACCAAACATATAAAAAAATCTATCGATCATAAAATCATATCCATAGGCCGAAAAAAAGTTTTTCTTTTCTTCAGGCATTGACTCGCCAAGTCCGCGCACATCAATAAAATACACAGGTCCCTCTGGCAGGAAATCCAGATTTTTCGCTATCTCATCTTCTGATGATACATCAGGTAGATAAAGGTTGATTTCCTTTTCAACTTCAAGATTGTAAATCAATTCTGGATTTTCTGCCTTTTTCTTGATAATAATCCATATCCCTGGCTCTGTTTCAACTGCGTATCTGGCAAAAATGGTTTTTTTAATCGCCAGATTATTTCTCAGCACCCTGTAATGGGGAGCTTCTGTAATTTGGTCAATTTTAAGGAGTTTTCGTATTTGTTTCTTCAGTTCATCTTCTGAAGATTTCTTTCTAAATTCCAGAACTCTTTCGGCAAGGTCGCCTATTATTTTATAAACAGGCCTTGAACCAGCAACAATCACATTGCCTTTTTCTGTCGCGTAAAGAGTTTCTGGTTTTTCAATTCTTATTTCAGGTTCGACTTTCACTAATTTTTTACCTGCAATTTTGGAGAAAAATGATACCATTGCCATCTGCGCATCTGAATAATATCCATGGGGATGGTTACCAATGAAATATTCAAAGTTTTTCTCAGCCCCGAAAATTTCATAAAATTTTTTTATCTCCTGGCATATCTCCATAAAACCTCTTATGTCAAAATAATCATACTTTTGCCCCAGCAGTATCAAAGGATCCGGCGCCCTTGCGATAAAAAAGTCAGCAATCTCAACATTTTGTCCCAGAATTCCTGGTGGGCATTGTTCTACGTCCTGTGGCAGTTCATTTTCAATGTTGTACCTGAAAGGAGTGATAAAACAACTTGGAGCCGCCGCTGTAAGTCTATTTTCATTGGGCCATAGCCAGGTTGTCATTGTTCCACCACCTGAATTGCCTGTAACTGCGATGAAATTTTTATCTATTTCCTGTCTTGTTAATAAATAATCAAGGGCTCTTATACCATCCCATAATCGCCATGAGCCAAAAAACTCACCTAATAGTTGCATCTGTTTTCCCATCATATTATGCGCAGCACAACAACTGCGCCTTAAATACGAGTTTTTTGGAAAGCATGTGTACTGGTCTCTCTCTCCCTGATTGAAAGGATCATAAACTAATACAATGAACCCGTTATGCACAAGACGCTGACAGAATTCCTGATATCCTGGTTCTGCTTTTCCTGCTGCTGAATGTCCGCAGGTTCCTAAAACAGCCGGAAAAGGAGGACTGAAATTTTCTGGCACATAGAGGTTTGCAGTTACAAGGCATTCTGGCCTGCTTTCAAAGATTATCTTTTCGATACGATAAGTTTTCCTTCTAATTACACCTGTAATTTTTGGATTTAGCGGTGTTTTCTCGGGTAGTTGTGAAAAAGCTTTTTTTATCACTTTTTTGACTTTTTCCTGATATTCAGTTGCGTCCTTTTTTGTTTTTATTTGATTCAAAATATCTCTTCTTTCTTTGCTCATTTTCCTCATTCTCGCAATAAAATAATCCAGCATCATATGCCTGTAATCATTTTTCATTTTTTTCTCCTGTTACTTTAACACCCTTGCTTTCCGCAAAATCAATGTAATCAGCCAGCATCTTTTCGAGTATTTCAGGGGTATTTAGATTATAAGGACATTTTGAAATGCAAAAACCACATTTTTTGCAGTTTTGAATTCTCAACATTTTCTCTTGCCAGGCAGGCTCCAGAAATTTTTTGTATGGCGCCCTTCGCAAAAGAAATTTCATTCTTGCAGCCATTGGAATCGGTATTTCAGCAGGGCAGGGAAGACAGTATCCGCAGCCCCTGCAAAAAATTGTTCGAAGTGCTTTTTTCTCTTTTTCAATTTCCTTTTTTACATCTTTGTCGAGAACTGGTGGTTTTTCTGCCAATTTTATAATTTGCTTTAATTCTTTCATCCTCTGAATTCCCCAGATTGGTACAACGCAATTATACTGCCACAAAAATGCAAAAGCGATCTCAATGTTTTTAAGAAGTCCTCCACAAAGCGGTTTCATTGCAATAAACCCGACATTATTTTTTTTCGCAAGCCGTATCAGTTCAATTTCTTTTTTGCTGGAAAGTACTGAGAGAGGATATTGAACAGTGTCATAAAGGCCAGAGGTTATCGCTTTTTTTGCATTGCCAAATCTGTGCGCGGATATTCCAATAAATCCTGTCATTCCTTTCTTCTTAGCTTCTATCAACCCGGCACAGGCAGAATTGCTGTCTGAAGGATCGGGTATTTTTTCAGGATTATGCAGCTGCAGTATGTCAACATAGTCTGTTTTAAGGTTTTTTAGGCTTTCTTCCAGTAGGTTGAAAATTTCCTGCTTTGTTTTACAATGAACCTTTGTTGCGATTACAACCTTGTGTCTTTTACCCTTGAATGCAATACCTAATTTTTTTTCGCTGTCTGTGTATGCTCGCGCTGTATCATAGAAATTGATGCCGTTTTCGAGGCCGCGCAGTAAAATTCTTATTGCCTCGGATAACCGTGTTCTTTGTATTGGTAATGCTCCAAAGCCAACCCTGCTTACCTTCAGGTCTGTTTTTCCAAATTTTATATATTCCACTGTTATTTCGGCGACCAGATAAATCCTCTTCTGTATAAACCGCCTATTTCAGCGTCGTTGAAGACTCTTATTGTTATTAGATTTTTCCCTGTTTTTACAAGATTTGTTATGTCAAGGTCAAAATCGTGTTCACCCATCCACCAGATTTTGTGTGATTTGTGCCCTGAATATTCACCGTTTACCCATACCCATGCTTCGTTTATCACTCCGCCGCAGTAAAAATGAATTGGTTTGCCTTTCCATTTTGCTGGTATCTCCACCCAGAATCTGTACCAGCCGTAACCATCATAATCATGACCGAGCTTATCTTCTGGAGTGTCCTGCTGGTCCCAGAGGAAGAATGTATTTTTTGTTTCCCAGTTTTTATCGTTAAATTCCGTAAGATACCACTGATGAATTATTCCTTCATTAAATCTGTCTCTTGAAAACCTTGCCTCAATCGGAACAGGCGCGATAAATACTCCGGATTCACCGTTTGTCATTTGTTCCAGTTTTGCAAGTCGCAATTGTCTGCCTTTTGTATAACATTCCCACTGATTGGTAAATCCGCCTTTGCCTATAAGAAATTCAGAGATTTCATTGAGTTTTTTCTGAACTTCTATCATCTTTGAGGCAGATTCTTTTGCTTTTTTATAATCAAGCCTCATCTCAGCGTCATGCATATGTGCCCATGCTTCAAGATTTTCAACAATTAACTCAAATATTTCAAAACGTTTTCTTTCTTCTTCTGTCATTTTACACTTTTTTGCGTTCTCATAATGTTTGCGGATTGAATTAACAAAATCAACAGTGTATACATGGTTGAGCAGCCAATCTTCATGAATATGCAGATTTGCTTTTAGCAGAGCTTCTTCGCAGGCGTCCCACCATGCCTGAATATGAGCAGCCGCATCTTTTCCAAAGAATTTTTCATAAAAGTCCTTCTTCAGCGCTTCAACATTTGTATTTACGTCCCACATCAATTTTGCGCTTGTGTAATAGCTGATCCATGTTGCCATCATTGCATTGCTTCCCTGCCTTCCAAATCCCTTCAAACCAATTTGTTTGTATATTGGCGCATTTATCGCAAAATTTGCAACATCCCTTTCAGGTACAAATCCGCTGACAAGTAAACCCGGAGTATAATCATAAAGCCATACATGCGGGGTTAGTTTTACCCATTGTTTTAAGATGCTCATCATTTCAATTCTTCTCCAGCAGTTATCAGCGTTATTTGGATGCAGGACACAGCAACTTATAGGCGCATACATTACAACCATATTGGGCCTGAGTTTTAGTCCCTGAGGAGGCATCTCCCTTAATGCATAAGCAGCCACCGCCACAAACTTATCAGGGAAAGTGTCCGCAAGTTTCACAGCAAAGGAGAACACCTCTTCGCTTTGCATTGTTTCGTGGATGTAATTTGGATATTTAAAATTCTGGCTTTGAGCAAGGCATGTTTCACAGTAGCAATACGGAGTGCCATCTGGCGGGGAAATTCCAATCCCGATTTCGCTAACATTTGGATATTTCTTCTTTCCTTCGAATGCCTCCTTTACATTTTTAATGTATTCTTTTTGCATCTCCTGATTTGAAAGGCAAAGCATGGCAAAAAATGGATTTGTCTTAGGAGTGATATTTCTTTTTCCCTTTTTGTCCATTGCGTAAAATTCAGGATGACTTTCAGCATAATTAGCTGGAGGAAGAACCTGCGCAAGATAACCGTCTCCTGGGAATGGATATAATTTCTGACCGCCAGTATAATCCGAACTGAAGCCAACCTTTTTGCCCCATTGAGCGTAGATTTTTCTGTTTTGCGCAGAGAGCCCCCATCTTCCATCAAGCCATATTCCGCGCATTGCAAAATCAGGTTTTGCCTCTATGTCTATTAGCGGCGCGTTTAATGTAGAGCTTTGTGGAATTATTTCTCCCCAGTCGCCAGGGAAAAACCAGCGACAGCCAAGTTTTTCTAAAAAAGCATAGCCGGCGTATATTGTTCCCTGATATGGACCATCTTCATTGCCAGCAATGAAGATTTTGTTACCAATTGTTTTTATAATATATCCTTCTTCTTCATAGACATCCGGTCTGATTGAAGCATCAAAGCCTGATGGTATTTTTAGTCTGTTTTTCTTTGCGGTTTGAGTGTGTCCGATGTAAAGAACAGTCGAAATATCAGCGGGAATTTCTTGGTCCTCAGTTATAATTTTTAGCTCTGCGCCAGAAATTCTCTTGATGTATTTTTGAATTTCAGTTGCTGCTTCAATTGCCTTTGGAAATTTCTCGTAGGCACCGCCAGGAACAACAATAATTGATACAGGCGCGCCATCTTTAACAAGAAAAATTTTTCCTGTTTTTGTGTTGTCCTTGATTCCTGCTAAGGCGATAATCTGCAATGTCAGCAAAGAAAATAAAAATTTTTTCATCCTTCCTCCTTGTTTTATTCTATGGAACTTCCTTTTGCTAAATAGATTCCGGAAGCGTGTTCTCCAACCCTGCTTTTTTTCTGTTTCAGTTCATGCTGAGAATAATAGCTAATGTAAATTTTTCCTTCATAAACAATGGAACCGCAGTAAGATGTATCGCCACCACTGGGAAGAATTATAACTGGCTTTAGAATCATGTTTTTTGTGTCAAGCTCAAGAATTCCGGTTTTTGGCTCATATTCAGTTTCATTTTTCAGGTAAGAAAATATTTTTCCGTCGGGTCTCAAAAAAACTCTGCCGGCGCAATAAATTCTTTTTTTATACTTGAAGATATGCGGCCCTCTGACAACTAAATTCATCGTGTATCTTTCCCATTTTTCAAAAGGATATTTAGAGATAGCAATCACAGGAGTTTTACAATCTTCTCTTCTCACAAAAGCGTAGCAGGTTTCATCTTCAAAAAGAAGGTCAGCTTCATTTGCATGGTCTTCTTTTACGATTGTGGATACATATTCGAATTTTATTCCGTCTGCTGACACAAAAAGAAATGTTCCCCTTTCTTCTGGCATTGACCTGCAGGTTGTGGCATAGATTAGATTCTTGTAGTTTCTTATTTTCCAGAACCTGAGATTATAATTTTCAATTCTGATCGGGTCTGAAAAATTGATGCCATCTTCTGAATACGAAATGTAAGTATGAACCCAGTGTCTGAAAAATTCAGGATTGTCTGAAACAGCAAAAAACAATACTCCAAGTTTATTGTTGAAAACGAAAAGTTTTGGGTCCCTGCTGTCTGGAAGTGCGGGGAATTTTTTTATTATTTCCCAGTTTTCTGTGTTTTTTGACTTTATCACATAGATTTGACCCTTGCCCCGCGGCATATGGCAGGTTGCGTGTCTGAAAGTAATATAAAAATTTTCTTTGAATCTTACAATGTCGGTAAAGGCGTTGTGATAGCCATCCCACCAGACGCACTTTGTTTGCATTCGCATTCCTTTTTTCCTGTATTATAATGAAATTAGAAAGAAAGTCAAAAGGTCGTACTGTGGATAATATTTCTCAATCCTATTTTTCTTGCAAGGATTATCGCATTACGATATTCATTGATTGTGATGCGGCGTCCCATTTTTTCAGGTATATTGCCGTACGGCCTGTACTGGGCCATTATGTTTATAAAAACATCAGGGGATATTTCATTCTTCAGAAACATAAAGATCTGCTCGCTTCCCGCGAGGTCTTCAGGTAAAACCAGATGACGAATCAGAAGGCCTCTTTTTGCAATGTTGTTTTCAATTTGAATGTTCCCAACCTGCCTGTACATTTCTATGATTGCTTCCTTGCATCTTTCAAAATAATCGGGCGCATTGGATAAAAGAGCCGCTGCTTCGGAGTTTGAGTATTTGATGTCCGGCATATAGATGTCGACAATTTTATCAAGAGTTCTTATTACCTCAAAGCTTTCATATCCACCACAGTTCCACACAATCGGTATATTAAGGCCTTTTTCTGAAGCAATTTTTATTGACTTAACAATTTGCGGTGTATAGTGTGTTGGAGTTACAAGATTTATGTTGTGGCAGCCTCTTTTTTGAAGGTAAATCATGATTTCAGCGCACTGTTGCTCGGATACGCTTTCTCCGTTTCCTTCAAGAGATATGTCGTAATTTTGACAGAATGAGCAACGCAGGTTGCACCAGGTAAAAAAAATGGTTCCAGAGCCATATGAGCCTACCAGAATTTCCTCTTCCCCAAAATGTGCACCATAATTTGAAATCCACAGGTTCGCGCCAGCGCGACAGAATCCTTTTTCACCTGATTCCCTTTTAGCTTTACATTTTCTCGGGCAAAGTTTGCATTCCTGAAGCATACTTTCGAGTGCTTCAATTTTTTCCTGAAATTGTGCGGGATTCAAACTTTTATAAGATGGTGTTAGATGCATTTTCGCATTCTTTTATTTTTTCCTCCACTTTTCCGTGGAGACGCAGGATATTTTCTAAAATACCCATGGTCCCCCTTTTACAAGGGGCGAAGGATAACTCGTAAAAAAGTGTAAGCAGCACAGCTTTTTCCATTTATGTATAGAAATTTATAATTGACTGTGAAAGTCGGATCATCCAGTCAACACTCACACAATCTTCAAGTATATACCTGTTTCTTTCAAAAAAATCTATGATCTGTTTTTCTTTTTCTATTACGGTTTTAATGTTTCCATTTTTAAGCGCGTTCCATGAATGTTTGCCCATTTTTACATATTCAAGCCAGAACCTATACCTTTTATCTAGCGGGGATGGAAGAAAACCAAATATTGATTCTGCGGTTTTCAGCAGGTCCTCAGATATTTTCCTGTCATAGGTCAGGTCATCTGAGATTGCTTTTAAGATATTTTGCAACACGGATGCTCTTTCTCCTGCTATGGCTTTGTAATATTCCATTACAACTTTTTCTACTGGCGGTGAATCTTTCCAGAATAGACGAGAAACGTACGCATAGTATCTGCCGTCTGGCCAGAACCCAGGATATGGCGGCGAGCAATCATAAAAGACATTTATGCCAAGATCAATAAACTTTTTGATTTCGTCTTCCACCAGTTTCGGGTCAGGGTGATATAAATAACGCTGCCTATCTGTCTTTTCTGTTTCATCGTGGAACACAAGCTGATAATAAGAAAAAATGCCTGGTTGCGAACCAATTCTTGCGAGGTATGGAAGCCATTTGGAAAGCAGTATTCCATATTCTCTGTCATCAACAGGATTAATTGGTTCTGGTTCAGGATAACCTGTGCCGAGGGTGAGCTTTGTTTCTTCAAATCCTGGATCATAAAATCTGTGCTTGTAATTTCTCAGATATGGGCAGAATATTGTATAGGTGTTTGATGATGGTACCAGGTCTTTTTCTGGTAAATGGAACATATTTGAATAACACAGAAGTTCTACTGGAAGAAATTTTCCGATCGCCTGTGATATTTCGAGAGCAAGATTATAAAGTGTCTCGTATGGTGTTTGACGCTCACAATCATCGCACTGACACCAGTTATTAATGCCATCAAGTGGCCAGAGGGAAAAGATATAGGTTTCTGGATGCGTTTCTATGAAATGCTTTATCGCATTGACCAAAAATTTTCTCAGCTCTGGATTTGAGTAGCATGGTTGAATTTTTGCTATCCGTCGTCTTCGGATATCAGGGGAACTAATTTCTGCTTGAACAACCCTTTTACCATCACGCAGTCCAAAAAATTCAGGATTTTGAGAAAAAAGTGTCTCAGGGACAAAAAAATCAATTGCGTGGCAACCGATCGCTGTTCTAATTCCCAGCATTTCGCATAATTTCAAAAACTCTCTTTTATCAGAAAAATTTTCCCAGCGAGATGCGTTTATATCAAGAAGATTCCAGCCGTTTCTTACCATCCATTTCAAGAATTTTTTCGCGAAGTCGTTGTTTTCATTTTTTGGAGAAAATTCAAAACCTCTGAGCGCAACAACAGGCGTATGTATCTTTTCCAAATTTTCTGATTTTTGAGCGAAAAAGACATCCGATTCAGAAGTACCATACCACCTGATGCCAGTGATATTTTTTATGGCTTCATAGAATCCAGATATTGAACCTTCGCTACTTCCTCCAATTATCCAGATTTTATCTTCGTACTGGATTATCTGACTTGTCTGAGCAGTTTTCTCCCAGTCGCAAAGCTGGTTAAAACTTGTAAATTCTTTTTCTTTTTTTGCCTCTTTGATCTTTATTTTTTCTCTTATTTGTGGGGGTATCTGCGATGGCAATGATAAACTTATCACATTTACATCAACCTCCGGAATCGGAATTTTCCTTTTTCGGCAAAGGTAAAGAGTATCAGCCAGTTCTTTGTTTAAAAAGATTTTCCTGTCGTCATCAAGGTTTGAATATGTTATGAGCATACGGAAAAACCCCCTTTTTGATATCATAACAAATCGGTTGGATGATTTCAACAATAAACGATGGTTTTCAAAATTCGTCAAAATGATGATATAATCGGATATGTCAAATAGATAGTTCAAAGACACATTAAAAGGAGAATTGTCCAATGGAAATAAACCGCGATAACAAAAAAAGGGTGTTTCTTGCAGTTGATAGTTTGACACAGTGGGACGGCAGAGTTTATCAAAGATTTCCATCACCGGAAAAGGTCGAAATTTATGGACTTGAACCAGGTCCTGCCGGTAGCTGGGATAGTGGACTAACAACAATCTGGGGCACTGCAATAAAAGAAAACAACATTTTTAGAATGTGGTACTGGGGGCAAACAGAAACCCCATCTTATGATGTGGCGCCAGATTTACCCTTTGTTTGTTATGCGGAAAGCGAGGATGGGATTCACTGGACAAAGCCCGCCCTTGGAATTACTGGAAAAAACAGATATCCCGGCAATAATCTATTAACCCTGCCTGGCTGCTGTATGGGCGTGGTTCGGGCATTGCCTCAAACAAACGCGAAATATTTAATGGCGCTGATTCGTTATAATGTGCCGCTTGTTCCTGATGTTACAGATGTTGCTGAAAACATAATTGATAAACCTGGTGGAACATATATTTATGCCTCTGACGACGGGTTGCGATGGAGAATGGTTACAAAGGTGTTTACCCATGGCGATTGGGCGTGTTTGTATGCGGACAGAGAAACAAACAGGTATTTGCTCTACAATAAGGTAGGCGCGATGCATGGTTTGGTTTCAAGAAGGTCTGCAATTGTTGTTCAAAGTGAAGATGGAATTCATTGGGAAGGATATAAGGGAGTGAGAAAATGGCATGAATGTTTTGTACCCGATGATTACGATGATCTGGTTGCAAAGCAGCTCGGAGGGCTAATTTCCGAGTACTACGGGGTTGGCATTTACAGGTGTGGCGAGATTCTTATTTCGGTTGAAGATATGTTTGTTGTTTGGCCGCCACTCAGACAGAGTTTTTCTCAAAATCCCAATGGTCTGTGCTATTTTAGATTGGGTTTTTCCCACGATGGAATCATCTGGCGCCATCCACAGGGTAGACCTATCTGGTTATCACTGGGAAATCCGGGCGATTTCGACGCGGGTTTTATGGTTCCTTCAAGCACATTTGTTGAGCACAATGACGAATTGTTTTTGTATTATGGCGGGTCAAGATACGACCATGGATGGTCAATCAATCCAGATTTTTCTTATAATCGCGATGTTCCTCTTGTCGATCACAGAAATACCGCGACGATTATGATGGCAAAAATAAAAAAAGATAGATTTGCTTCTCTGGCTTCAACTTATAAGGGTTATTTTGACATAGACGCTGGAGACACAAGACCCGGTAATTTCCTTTATATCAACGCCGCGTGTAGAAATTCAGATAGCAGCATAAGGGTTGCCATTGCTGAGAAACAGGGACCATACCACGGCGCTGTGAGAAAGTCAGAGAGCCTGCCCGGATTTTCTTTTGACGATTGCGTTCCAATAAACACTGACAGTGTTCGTGCGCAGGTTAGATTCAAAAATGCGCGCATTTCAGATATCCCGGCCAAAACGGCTTTGACATTGAGGTTTGAACTTAATAAGGCTGAGATTTTTGGGTATGAGTGGGATAATGAATAATAAAAAGGGTTTATTGCTTCTTATGGCGGTTGTATTATTTTCTGCATCTGTTTTCTGCCAGGAGAAAAAGGTTGAATTAAAGGATGTGGTCGGGGAGTTTCAAAAAAATAATTTTACTACCGTGATTGAACTGGCGGAAAGAGCCATTAAGGAAGGAGCTTCGCAGGCAGAATTTTATTATTATCTCGGCTCTTCATATATGAAGGTTTCAAAAAGCACTGAAGCAAAACAAAATTTTAAGGCATATTTGAACATAGCGGATTACTCGAAGAATATGTGGATGTTGAGACAGGCCTTCCAGAATCTTATTTCTATTTACAAAGATGAAAAGGACTTTGAGGGGATTGTTGAGGATGGCAAACTTTTTCTTCAAAAGGTTAAAACTGCCAGACAGGAAGGTCAACTTGAGGATTTTTGTCAGAATGTTATCACCGGAGCTTTAAGAGAAGTAGGAAACCAGAAAATTATTGAAAAAGATTTTAATGGAGCAGTTGAGATATATAAAAAACTCCTTGAATATAAACCTGATGACCCTTCAATTTTTGAAAGGATAGCGATCAATTATAGAAATCTAAACCAGAACGAACTGGCTGCTGAGTACTATCTAAAGGCTGCTATGAACTGGAGCGCCTGGTCAAGTAAGATTACACCACTTGCTTCAGTTGTCGAACTACTCTGGGAAACAGATAAACTTGATGAGTTTTCAAAAAGATGCGAAAAGGATCCCATTTCGCGTCATTTCATTTTTGCCGCGGATGAGATGAAAAAAAAGATGTATAAAGAGGCTTTCAATAGATTAAAACCTGTTGAAGATGAGATTGGTTCAAAAGGAAGTGTTTCTGAGCGTCTTTTGAAAACAGTTTCCGCAAAAAGACCCGGCGATCCATGGATGTTTTATTTTTTCATCATAAATTTTCCTGAAAATACGGCTTCATTACGGGCTGCAGACATGATTATAAATTGCGGCAGAAACGATTCGGAGATGCAACAGTTCATTAAAAAAGAGATGGTACCACTACTGACAGAAATGGTCGGACAATCTTCCAATACAGTTGTTCGCAGACTCTTTCCAAAAATTTTTGAGATGAAATTTCTCGGGGAAGACGAAAGTATGAAGGTTGCACACGAGAAAATAAAATTTCTTGAGGATCTTGTTGCCAGGTATCCTGAAGACCCAGCAATGACGGATGTTTTGAGAAAGCTGGCATCAGTTTATGTGGATGGTCTTTTTGACTATCGAAAAGGCAAAGAACTTTACAGTCTGCTGATTCAAAAGCATAATCAAAAAGACTTAACCCTTCAACTGGCAAAGTGCTTGATAAATCTTGATGAAACAGAAGATGCTTTCAGTTTACTCAAGCAATTTTTGGCTGATGAGAAAACAGGAGAAAATGCAAAGTTCCAGGCTGCGCAACTGTTACTTGAGGCGAACTTTTTTGACGAAGGCATAAAAACTATGAAAGAAATACAGAGCGCAACGAAAAACAGGTGGCTGAAACAGCAGATAAGCGATGTTATTAAAGACTTCCGTGAATACCTAGAAGAGGAGATTTCATTTGAAACCACGGTAAGGTTTGTCGTTTTTAATTTCACCCATAGAGATTATTACTTCACCAATTTTATATCCGTGGATACAGAGAATCCAGTTCTTTATCAACATACAGAAATGATGGAAATAATTCCTTTTTCAAACATTAGATGGACCATCACATACAGCTTTGAATGCGCATCAAAGGATGAATATTCTTTTACTCAGCCTTATGCAATGATATTTAGAAAAAATGACTTATATACCTTTTCAATGAAGAATAAGATTTCCTTTAGTTCTGACAGATGGAGAAAGATTGAAGGAATCTGTATTTTCTTTCCATGCCTGGATATTAAAACCGACCGTATAAGGGTAATTCGCGATTATACAATTGAAGGTGATTTTGCTATATCGACCATAGCACTTGATAAGATATCACCCGATATGAAGATTGAGGTGACATTTTCTCCGCGAGCAGGGAAATTAGAGTCTGTCTCACCTGAGGCGGCTGAATCTGGTCCTGGTGGTTCAATGGTTTTCCATCCAGTAGGTGAAAAGTTTGAAATTAAAATTAAATTCAAACCAGTTTCTGATCTTTTTGCATACTATCCAAAGGTCAAAATAACACAGGTCAATAAAGAGCAATCTTTTTTGAATGAAAACCTTTCAAAATTTTCTTATGAAATGGAAAAGGTATCGATGAACATTATTTTTAATCTGCCCATCACAATACATTCAGTGTGGCAGACAAGAGAAACAATTTATGAGATTGATGAAAAGATTGATATTTAACCTGATTTTTTTCAGTGGTTTTTTTTCTCTGGCATCCGGCGAAATGGTTTTTGATTTTGAAAAAAGCACTGAAAACTGGGAAAGCGTTTATAAGATCCAGACTCTCGGGATTTCCAGTAATTTTGTCACCAGCGGCGCGCATTCTCTTGCGTTGAATGTTTCAGGTTCAAAAGAGTCGTGGATAAAAGTTGAAGGAGATTTTGACTGGGTGCAATTTGATAAAATAAGCATAGATGTCTATGCGCCATCAAAAACAACCAATTATGTTTCTTTTGTTTGTTATGTTAAAGATAGCAACTGGACATGGTTTCAAACAGGTGTTTTTCAGGTAAATCTGAATAAAAAAAACAGGATTTTCATCGATATTTCTGATAGCAGTTCTGTCTGGCAACCTGCAACAGGTCTTGCTGCGTGGGATGCTTATACGAAAAGAAATATCCGCGAATTTGGAATAAAGTTTTTCTACTACAAACCCTTTTCAGGAACAGTCTACATTGATAGTATTCAGGCGATAAAGACCGCGCTCCAGCCAGAAGTTTTTCTTTTTAATTTCAGAACAAATTCTGAGACAATTTTGTTATATGAGAAATTCGAAGCATCCTTTGAAATCCCGGTCATTTTTGATAATCCGTTTGATCCTGAACAGGTTGATATAAGTGCGATATTTACCCGGCCATCCGGAAAAAAAATTAAAATTCCAGCCTTTTTCTGGCGGAATTATCTGCGACGGCTCGAAGAAGACGGGGAGCGATTGTATCCTTATGGAAAACACCAGTGGATGGTAAGATTTTCGCCAGAAGAGATAGGACAGTACAAATACGATGTCTCAATCACATTCGACGGAAAGACATACAACTTTGACTGTGGAAGTTTTGTTTGCATTCCAGGCAAAAATCCAGGTTTTATAAGATGGGATGAGAAAGATCCAATGTGTCTTTCTTTTTCAGATGGCAGTTTTTTTTATCCCATTGGACATGTTTTGCGTTCACCTGATGATTTACGTACTCCGTATAAATATGAATTTGAAACAGACAGAGGAAAAGGAACTTTTGCCTATGATGACTATTTTAAGAAAATGAGAGAAAATCTTGAAAACTACATCAGAATGTGGATGGGAGCATGGTGGTTGGGTATTGAATGGACTCCAGCATATGCACAGCATTACGAGGGCATTGGTCGTTACAGTCTCGAGAATTCATGGAAGCTTGATTATGTTCTTGATATAGCGAGAGAAAACGGAATATACATTGTGCTTACTCTTATCAACCATGGCCAGTTCAGCATCAGACCTGATGCTGAATGGTGGGACAATCCTTATAATGTTATTAATGGCGGTTTTCTGAATTCGCCTGATGAGTTTTTTTATAGCGAAGAAGCTGAGAAATGGTTTGTAAAAAGACTGAGGTATATTGTCGCAAGATGGGGATATTCCACACAAATTGCATTCTGGGAACTCTGGAACGAGGTCGACCTGACAGGATACTATGATTCAAAAAATGTAAGACAGTGGCATGAAAAAATTATTCCGGTTCTGAAAGAAATGGATCCCTGGAAGCACAACATCACAAGCCATATATGCAGACCATCTGCTGACCCGATGGTCTGGTCTGCCAGGGGACTTGAGACCCTTGTAAGTAATGCGTATAGCTCCACGATAGTTGATACATTAAGAGAGTATTATTTCAAAAGAAAACCTTTTGGAAAACCGATGCAGGTTCATGAGTATGGAGTGGGCAAAAATGCCAGAGAACTTGAAAATAATCTTCATGGAGGAATATGGGCTTCATCTCTTTCTCCAATGTTGGGAACAGCGCTTTTCTGGTGGTGGCCATTTATAGATAAGAAAGATCTTTACTTTCATTACAGGGCAGTCGCGCGGTTTCTTGAGGGCCTTGACAGAAGGGAAAAGAACTTCCAGTTTTCTACAGCGCGAATTATTTCTGTTTCAGGAGAGAAATCTCAGAAAGCAGGTGTTACCGGAATTCAGAATGAGGATTCTGCGTTTCTATGGGTTTATGATTCCTCTGTTTTTAATTCAAGAACTCCGGCTGAAAACGCAGAAATTATCGAAGGCGTCAAGCTCGTTATTGAAATTTTTAAGCCCGGCGTATACACCATAGAATTCTGGGACACATACAAGGGCGAAAAATTTTCCTCGTTTGAAAAAGAATTCGCACCAGGCGAATGCAATATCGAACTCTGCCCTTTTTCCGGGGATTTCGCCATTAAAATTGAGAGGAAAAAATGAAGAAATTGGCTGTTTTTCTTATCAGTTATTTTATTTGTTGTTCGTCAGTGTTTTCATATACACAGATAATCGCAAAGGTTGAAATTCAGGAGAAAGCTTTGAAACAGTTCCAGACAATAGCTAAGGCAGAACTGCCTTTTCCTTCTGGTGGGAGCGTTTATGTCGCAGATATAAACGGAATTAAACTGGATTCTATCAGGATCTTGCGGGGAGAGCCATATCAGAGGGATTTTGTTTACTTCAAGACAAATCAAAATGATGAATATTATGTTGTATGGCTTTCAGAAGAAAGAAAATCCGATACCTCAATTTTTGAAATTCCTGAAGGCAGTGTGATAATTGACGATTACTTAAATCCCTCTGCGAGAACATCCGGTTTCTGGTTCTGGGTTTCAAATCCGCGCCTGAGCGGAAGTTTTTCTCACACGGGCAGAAGCCAGCAAGCAATAAATTCGCACTACACTTCGCTGCTGCCTGCTCGACAAATAAAAACAAAAGACATCGTACATCAATATGTTTTTATTGATAAGAATGATCCAGCTGAAGAGATAATTCTCGAGATACAGGCACAGAAAAGAAAATCTTATTATTTTTCCTGGGGTTCTGATGTAATAAAGTGGAAGGGGATCAATAAAATTTCAATGGGACAATTGCCCGAAAAGGGTAGATGGGCGCTTTTGATAATACCTGTTGAAAAGATGGGCAAAGATATTGAAATTACAGGCATTGGTTTTTATAATGCTGGCGGCCGGGTATTCTGGGATTACACAACGATTGGAAATCCTATTCTGACAACAAAGGTTCTTGAGTGGAAGAAAAAAGATAGCAAGGTGAGCGCTTTTTACCAGAAAGAAATTTTTGGTCCATTTTCATTTTCCGGTGGTACTTTCTATGCAGGAATTTTTGATGGATCAGGTTCAACAGGAACAGACACCTATCTCTGGGATTTAGATGGCAGGAAGTATTCTGGCAGGACAGTATTTGAAAAATTTGACGGAAAGGCACCCGCGTATGTTTCTCTTGCTTGTAAAAACTATAAATTGAAGGCTTCGGATGTGTTTTCAGAGACAGTAATCTTTCAAAAAAAAACAGCAGAAGATTTGAACCTGTATCTCAAAATCTTACCTCATAAGAATCTTTTATGTTCGGGAGATAAATTTTACCTGCCTGTTCAGGCAGGTTCACTTATGTCAGGTATTGTGCCTGTCGAAATTGTTACAGGAAATAAAAATGAGTTATTTAAACTTGTTCCCGGTAAAGAAAACGCTCGTAATGTGGATTTGTTTTTTTCATCCACGGAACCGTCAGAACATAAAATTGAACTGAAGATCGGAGATATCTCAATTGTAAAGAAAATGTTGAAATTCATGCTGATTGAAAACATAAGTCTTGAGAATTTAGATGGTGTACATCTTGTTGATGATCAGGGAGCCAGAATAGTTGGGCTTATACCTGATTATAAATTTTCCGATGAATTTAAAAAGGATAAAACTGAACAATTAACCATTATCGGCGATTTCCCTTCGGGTTTTGAGAATATGATAAGCAAATATTTCCCTGATGTCCGTTTAGAATTGCTAAGATATCCGAAAACAAAGCATTATCACGCTCTTTACAATATGTTGTGGCTGAAAAAACAGCTGGGAAATCGTCAATTTGGCACTGTGATTCTTTTCCCGTCTCTTGATGTCTTGCTCCACAGAACGCCTGTCGATGAGTATATTTCATCACTTGATGCTTCGATCTGGTTTTTAAGCAGCAGGTCAAAGAGAATTATATGTTTAACTCCTTTTCCTTCTGCGCCGTCTCCTGATATATTCAGGCCTTATGCTGAGGCGACCATTGAATGTTGCAAAAAAAGAAACATAGATTGCCTTGATCTCTACGAGTTATACACTCATATGCCTGATTGGGTGCAGATGTTTAGAATCAGAAACAATGTTTACGGAAATTTTCCATCAGGTGATGGAATACGTATTCTTGCTGAAAGATTTTACAGGCTGTTTACTACTGGCTTTTCTGGTATTCAATAAACATGTGAGAATGGAGACCTCATGAAAGTGCAAAAGGAAATTTTTTGCGACCTGGACGAGAATGGGAGACCGGTATTCCCCGGATTTGTCAGTTATATCCATGAATTAGAGCCGTCTATCATTCACAGGTATGGCAGGCTTGATTTTTCTGATGGTTATGACGATTTTTGCGATTTATTCAGCCAGGATAATGGAAAGACATTTTCAGAGCCAGTATTGAGATTGAAAAGCTACAAAAATGGTGACAAAACTATCAGATATGCTGAAAACAGTTGTTTTTTTGACAGAAAAAGGGAAAAATTATTCGCTTTTATATCAAAGAGGACATATTCGAACAACAGCGTAGAAGTTGATGGGCCTTCGTATGTTGTCTATGATGTGTTTGATGTCAAGAAAAGACAGTGGCAGGGAGAAAAAGAGATAAATATAGAGTTGCCAGGCCAGCTTTTTATAAGTTTTTGTTTTCCTTTGCAGATTGATAATGATACAGTGTTAATTCCAGCCATTACGCGCATGGTTGATCAGTATGGCGCGATTGCGCATTATAAGGGTTGCTGGGCACCTGCAAATATGTCTCTGATAATAAAGATGAGGATAAACGTTGACGATTCAGTCGTTTTTACTGCGGGTAATCCTGCAGCGATTGATCTTGAAAAGAGTTCCCGGGGAATTGGTGAAAACACAATAGCAAAACTTAAAAACGGAAGACTTGTAATGGTTTGCAGGGGTGACAATAGCATGTTTTTAGAAAAACCAGGTTATAAATGGGTGTGTTTTTCGGAAAATGATGGCATTGACTGGTTTGCGCCTGAACCTCTTGTTTGTGATGATAAAACAGTGTTTGAATCTGGTTCAAATGGTTCAGCGCTTTTCAGATCAGAAAAAAATGGTAAACTTTACTGGATGGGAAATCTGTGTATTTCAGGGCAAAGGGCAAAAGGAAACTGGCCGAGATACCCCCTCGTTATTGCGGAAATGCGGGAGGAACCATTTTCAATTATAAAAGAAGGTATTTTTATCATTGACACAAGATTACCTGGCGAATCTGAGACAGTTCAGCTTTCCAATTTCAGATTCTATCAGGATAGGGAAAATGGAGATATTGTTGTTTTTCTCACAAGGTTTGGAGAGAGAAACGCAAAGGACTGGAAAAACGCAGGATATTATAGATACAGGATAACATTGTAGGAGGGCGATATGCTTATAGGAGTGCTAAAAGAAATAAAGATTGAAGAATACAGGGTTGGACTGACCCCGGCGAGCGTTAAAGTTCTTGCGAGTGATGGCCACCAGGTTATGGTGGAAAAAAACGCTGGAGCAGGTTCCGGGTTTCCAGATGATTTATATTTAAGGGCTGGCGCCAGCATAGTTTCGAAAAATGAAATTTTTGATTCTGCGGAAATGATAATAAAGGTGAAGGAACCTCAGATGTCTGAGATTGAATTGATGAGAGACGGGCAGATACTATTTACATTCTTCCATTTTGCCTCAAATCCTGCAATGACAGAGGCACTGGTTGGGAAAAAGCTTACCTGTATTGCATACGAACTTATTGAAGAAAATGGTATCCGTCCGATATTGAAGCCAATGAGCGAGATAGCAGGAAAGTTAAGCGTTCAACAGGGTATGAAATATCTTGAAAAACCTTATGGAGGCAAGGGTGTGCTTCTGACCGGCGCTACGGGTGTCGAACCGGGCAAGGTTGTTATTTTTGGCGGTGGCGTGGCTGGAAGTTCAGCAGCTCAGGTATCAAATGATCTTGGCGCAAAAATTTCGATTATTGAGAAGAATAAAGATAGGATGCAGGAACTGAAAAACAAATTTCCACGCGCCGAAATTCTCGAATCAACGCGTGAAAATATTATTAATAGTTATAAAAATGCGGATATCATAATTGGCTCGGTTTTGGTACCCGGGCACAGACCCCCTGTTTTGATGAAACGGGATGACCTGAAATCGCTTGAAGAAGGAACAGTTATTGTGGACATTTCAATTGATGAAGGCGGAGTATTTGAGTCAAGCCATCCTACAACTCACAAGGATCCGATTTATATTGATTCAGGGATTGTTCATTATTGCGTTCCGAATATGCCGGGGATTGTTCCCAGGACCGCAACCATAGCGCTTAATGCGGCAAGTATATCTTACGCAAAAGAAATCGCCTTTTACGGTGAAAATGTGGTCGATCGTTCAGTTGCCATAGGCAAAGGTTGCGCGATATTGCGAGGCAATCCCATTAATCCGGCAATCCAGGAAATTTTGGAAGAAAAAAATTAGAGGGTTTTAATTATCCTTTTGAAACTACCAATGGTAAAATCAATGACATCTTTTGTCACACAAAGGGCAAACTTTGTTAATGCCGTTGAATGGCCCTCGTAATAGGCATGAACCCTCAGCCAGATTCCTCTTTCAATGCACTTTCTGTGAAACTGCAATGCTATTTGCTGGCTGGAAAACTTTATTCCCGATAGAAAGCCCTTACCCCGAAAGGAAACAACAATGTCAGGAAATTCCTGCGCCAGTTCTCTCAGCGATTTCTCATAATAAGTGGAAAGTCCTGCGATTTTTTGCAGATTTTTCTCAATCAGTTCAAGGCATTGTAAAGCCATAAACGAAGGCAAGGGCGCATTTCCATTTGTGCTTATAGCGTCATATTGTTTAAGCGAATCAAGTTTTCTCTTATAGACAATCGCGGATAACGGGTGAAAACCGGCCGTGAGTCCTTTGCCAAGAATCAGAATGTCAGGCATTATACCAAATTGTTTATACATAAATATTTCTGGATACCAGCAACAGGTTTGTATTTCATCAACAATCATAAGGGCATCAACTGATGCAGTGAGAGTTCTTGCTTCCTGGATAAAGTCAGTGTTCAGTAAAATCGCCTCTCTATTCATCATAACAGGTTCAAAAAAGAAGGCGGCGACATTCTTTTTGTGTTTTTTGAATATATTCCTGAGTTCATTGATGTCATTTGGCTCAACCATTTCAAAAATGAGATTTTCAGAAAAGACAAAGTCCCACATACCTCTGAGCCGTTGCATAAGAAAGTCGGTTCCATGATAGTTCCCTTTTAGAGAAACAAATACGACTTTTTTTGCGCCTGGTTTATTTTTCAAAAAATAGTTGATGGCAATTTTCATTGAAGTGGAACACGCCACAGAACCTGTCGCAATGCCCAGCAATACCGTATTCAAGGATTCGTCGTTATTTTGAATAGATTTGAGGTCTGTTTCAGGATTGCAGATTTCAACCAGTTTTTCAGAAAGTTTTTTGACAAAAAATCCAGGAATATTGCTGTGACAATCCCAGACAACGCCGGCTTTTAATGCCTGTTGGAGGTTTTTCATCAGAACAGGATGGTCATAGCCCCAGGTCATCTGGTAATGTCCTGATGTTGTGTCAAGAAAAAGCTTTCTTCCTTCAGTGATATAAAAGACATCTCTGCCGTAAAGAAAATCGTTTTGTTCAGGACCGAGAACATATGACTTCTGAAACCATTTTTTTGTTGTAAGAGAAGGAGTCGGGATTGTTCTGATAATTTTTCCGACTTTTTCAAACAAAAGTTCTTTGCTGGATTTGCAGAAAAATCTTTTTGCCGCGCTCACACTGTCTAATGCCTTTTTTTCAGAACCTGGTTTCTTTTTCATAAATCTCTTCTATAGTGGAATCGGTTTTGTTGTTCTTGATGACTCATAACAGCTTTCTATAATTTTTTGCACCATCAGGCCGTCTTCAAACGACGGACTTGTTGGCTTATCATGCACAATAGAGTAAAGGAACGAGTGAATGCATGCAACATGCGCCCTTATCCATCCCATGCTAAATTTTGAAAGCGGGATACCGGTGGCGTCAGGATATCTCTGAACTGTCTCTATTTTTTTAAAGCCCCTCAAACCGCCAATCGGACTGTCAGGGTCATTCATGCTGTAAGCGTTCAGCCAGTTGGGTTCCATCGAATTGAAAGAAAGCGCTCCATCTGAACCATAGATTTCAAATCTTACCTCATCGTTTGCGCCTGTCGCCATTTTTGACGCTTCAAGAATGCCTGTCCCATCATTTTTAGTTTCTACTTCAATAATCGCCAAGTCGTCTGTTCTTCTGTCAGGGGAAGTAAAGTTCTTTGTCTTCGCCTGTACACTGGCAAAATCGCCCACAAGGTACCTTGCAAGATCAATGATATGTGAACCAAGGTCTACCAGCACTCCGCCGCCAACCTTTTCAAATTCTGCTTTCCAGCTATATGGCTTTGAGGATTGCCTTACGCAGGAAGAGTGAAGATAAAGAAATCTGAAAAAGTTGATTTTTCCCAGAAAACCCTGTTCAATAAGTTGTTTTGCTCTTATTACCGCCGGAAAAAATCTTAACTGAAAAATCACCTGTGTTTTTACTCCGGATTTTTTTGCAAGTTCGGCAAGTTCCTTTGCCTGCTGGTAATTCAGGGCAAGCGGTTTATCCGTGCATATATGTTTTTTCTCGATCAAACTGGCCTTTATGAATTCATAGTGAAGATGGTTTGGAAGACAGCAATGAACTATATGGATGTTATCGTTTTTCAAAAGTTTTTCAAAATTATCTGTCGCAAAATCGAATTCTGCCTGCTCGACCGCTTTTTTTCTTGCCTGTTCAAATTCTTCAGCGATGCCAAGCAATTTTATGTCTGCGGGAATGTCTTCATAATATAGCGGAATCGTCTTGTAAGCGTAAGTGTGAACCCTTCCAATAAACCCGTATCCTGCTATTCCAACGCCGAATTTTTTCATAACACTATCCTACCACAAGTTTTATGGAAAAACAAAGCCTTAACCTGCCGCTTATTTTACAGCGTGCAGGATAAGGAATAATGGCGCGAACACAAGAGTCAGGGTCGAAAGAAGCTTCACAACCACATGCAATGATGGACCCGCTGTATCCTTGAATGGGTCGCCGACTGTATCTCCAACAACCGCTGCTTTATGGGCAAAAGAACCCTTTCCGCCATAAGCTCCTGCTTCAATGTATTTTTTTGCGTTGTCCCAGGCGCCTCCGCCATTATTCAGGACCAGCGCCAGTATAATTCCTGCTATGGTGCCCACCATCAAAGTTGCGCCAACCGCCTCTGGTCCGAGAAGCACTCCTACAAGAAGCGGGACGATAACAACCGTCAATCCCGGAAGAATCATTTCTTTCAGCGCGCCTCTTGTGCAGATATCGACCGCTTGAGCATAATCGGGTTTTTCCTTTCCTTCAAGTATTCCTGGCTTTTCCTTGAATTGTTTTCTCACATTGTTGATAATGTAGTATGCGGCATTGCCCACAGCCCTTATCGCAAAGGCGGAGAACACAAATACCAGCACGGCGCCAATCATTGCGCCGATAAAAACCACTGGTTTAGCGATATCCACTGATTTAATGTGAACATCTGTAAGATACGCGGAGAACAATAAAAACGCGGCAAGCGCGGCAGAGCCCACAGCATAACCTTTTGTTAACGCCTTGGTTGTGTTGCCGATAGCATCAAGCCTGTCTGTTCTTTTTCTTATATTTTCAGGCGCTCCTGACATTTCCACTATTCCGCCAGCATTGTCTGTTATTGGTCCGAATGTGTCCATGGCTAAAATATATGCGCAGGGCGCAAGCATTCCCATAGTTGCAACCGCTGTGCCATAGAGACCACCGTCAGAAAGTCCTGTTGCCTGTCCAAGGAAAAATGCCAGAAGCAGAGCAATTGAAATCACAATAATTGGAATTCCCGTGCATTCCAGAGCAACCGCAAACCCTGAGATGATATTGGTCGCAGGTCCTGTTTCAGATGCTCTTGCTATGGATTGCACCGGTCTGTATCTGTATTCAGTGTAATACTGGGTTATTGTGACAAAAGCGTAGCTTGTCAGAATTCCAATAAGACCGCAAAGGAAAAACAATGTGTGGTATTCAGTAAGAAGTAGTTTTGTTGAAAGCCAGAATCCTGCTGTCGCAAGGATTGTTGTTACAAGATAACCACGATTAAGTCCTTTTATCGGGTCCTCCTCTTCTTTTATTTTTACAGTCATAACTCCTATGATAGAAGCGATGAGACCAAAAGCGCGGGCTACAAGTGGGAATATGATTCCGTAAAGTCCGAAGACCGGGTATAGCGCTATGCCAAGAATCATGGCGCCTATATTTTCCGCAGCGGTTGACTCAAAAAGGTCTGCGCCACGACCCGCGCAATCGCCCACATTGTCTCCTACAAGGTCCGCAATAACCGCCGGGTTACGCGGATCATCCTCAGGGATTCCAGCTTCGACCTTTCCGACAAGATCCGCTCCCACATCCGCGGCTTTTGTATAAATACCGCCGCCGAGCTGCGCAAAGAGGGCGACAAATGACGCTCCAAATCCGAAACCGACAATCAAAAGCGGAGCCTCAAGAGGATTTGCAGTGCCGCCGTAGAGCAGAAAAATTCCCGCGACTCCCAGCAGTGAAAGCGCGACGACAAGAATCCCTGAAACCGCGCCGCCTCGAAGCGCGGTTACCAGTGCCTCGTTCATGCTTCTTCCCGCGGCGGACGCAGCGCGGGAATTAGACCTGACAGATATGTACATTCCAACATAACCTGAAATTGATGAGCATAGCGCTCCAAGTATAAAAGCTATTGATGTATGCCAGCCATAGGATATTTTGCCGCTTGAAGCATAAATAAGAAATATGATTACAGCCAGCGCGATTGATAGAATCGCGATGGTTGTGTATTGCCTTTTTAGAAACGCGCCCGCGCCTTCTCTTATCGCGTTAGCAATTTCCTGCATCTTTTCGTTTCCCGAGTCCTTT
Source organism: Candidatus Omnitrophota bacterium (assembly GCA_023819255.1). Taxonomy (GTDB): domain Bacteria; phylum Ratteibacteria; class UBA8468; order B48-G9; family DTJG01; genus DTJG01. The sequence goes on along the minus strand of JAMWBU010000002.1, from coordinate 58,623 downwards.
CTTAAAACATCAAAAGCAAACAAGAACGCAATTGCCACGCCCGCAACGCTAACCAGCATAACAAGATTAAAATACATCTTCGCCTCCCTGTTTTCTGATTGTTAAAAAATTGGCATTATTTTAACATTATAAAAAAATTTTTCAACAGGTGCGTCAGACATTTTCTGCGAAACCGGTTTTGACTTAAAAACATTATACAATATAATACATAAACTTGCAGGGGGGCTTATGAAGAAAATGTCTTGTGGTTGTTTGACAGCCTTTTTTGGACGATTATTTCTTTATTCATCGGTAAAATGAGATGACACCAAGAGAAAGATTAATCAGAGTTTTTAAAAGGATGGATGTCGATAGGATGCCAATAAGATTATGGGGCGTTGACCCGATGTTTCCTGTGAGAGATGACTGGGCGATTCTTTACCAGCTTACTGAAAAATACGAACTTGAAATAATAAGGTCATGGGGACCTTCGAAAGAAGAAATGTCTGAATCCCCATGCGATTTGCAAACCGAGGAAAAAATTGTATCTGAAAAGGGTATAAAGGAAATAATTACAACAATACGCACTCCGAAAGGACCGATTAAAAGTGTTTTTTGCCAGCCTTTTTCAGGGGCACCTGGCTATACAGTAAAGCATTTTATCGAAAGCGTGGATGATGCAAAAAAATGGTTATCGATACCTGATGCTGGACTGCCCGGAGTTCAATCATACTTTGAGCTTGAGAAAAAAACGGCTGGTCGCGCAATGCTGATGATAGGAATTGACGAAGCAATGTATACTGTTCAAAGACATCTGGGCTCAGAAATCTTTGGTTACTGGCTTTATGATGAGAGAGAACTTTTGAAAGAAATGATTGACAAGGCGTACCACGAAATAGGAAATCTTGTGAAACACTACCTCTCGCGTAATCTCGGTGATGCTTATGGTTGGGTGGGACCTGAGCTGTGTATTCCGCCGCTTGCTTCTGTGAGGGATTTTTATGAATTTGTCGTTGAGTATGACAGGAGAATAATTGATCTTGTTCATAATGCTGGAAAACTAACATGGATTCACTGCCACGGAGATATGAAGCCGGTAATCAATGGTTTTATTGAGATGGGGCTTGACTGTCTTAATCCAATTGAACCTCCGCCTGTTGGTAAAATTACCCTTGCTCAGGCAAAAGAAATTTGCAAAAATAAAATGTGTCTTGAAGGTGGAATCGAGGACGGCATATTTTATACGATGAAACCTGAAGAAATAAAAAAAACGACAGTTGAAACAATTCATCAGGGGAAGCCAGGCGGGGCTTTTATACTCTGTCCAACATCTTCTCCGAACACTGCCGCAAAATTGCCTGATTATGTGATTGAAAACTACAGGGTTTTTGTAGAGACCGCTGTTAGCGTGAGGGATTATTAATCTTTTCAGCACAAAATGGAGGTAGGTATGGAAATAATATCAATAAAAATTGAAAAGCCTGATTCTATTAATTTCATTCTCGGTCAGACTCATTTTATTAAATCAGTCGAGGACATTCACGAAGCTCTTGTGACGGCAGTGCCAGGTATTAGGTTCGGTATTGCTTTCTGCGAGGCATCAGGTAAGTGCCTTATCCGGTGGTCTGGCACTGATGCAGCAATGATTGAACTGGCAAAGAAAAATGCTGAAAAGATTGGTGCAGGCCACAGTTTTATAATTTTTCTTGGCGAGGGTTTTTATCCGGTAAATGTTTTGAATTCAGTGAAGATGGTGCCAGAGGTCTGCAGAATTTTTTGCGCTACCGCGAATCCTGTGGAAGTAATAATTGCTCAAACAGAGCAGGGTAGGGCGATTCTTGGTGTCGTGGACGGTTTTTCTGTCAGAGGCATTGAGAAGGAAGATGACATAAACTGGCGAAAAGACCTTTTGAGAAAGATCGGCTACAAGTTATAAAATTTTTTGACAAATTTTAGAACTTGCATTAAACTAAAATCCCGTATGGATATCTCCTTTTACGCGCTCGGGACGATTTTCGTGCCGGTTATTGGTTCTATTACTATTCCGATCATAGGATTGCTATCGAAAAAACTTAGAAATCTTTGGGCTGTTCTGCTGGGTATTGCCACATTTATACTGCCGCTTTTCTTGATGAGTTATGTAATTAAAGATCCTTCTGGTGAATTCATTTTCAGGTATCCTTTTATTTTCGGTCTCGATTTTATACTCTTAATTGACGCTCTTTCTGTTTTTGTTTCCATTGTTTCTTCTTTTATAGGCGCTTTAATATTACTGTATTCGATTGATTATATCGCAGGCAATGAGTTTCAGGACGAATACTATATGATGGTTGTTATGTTCATCGGGTCTATGATGGGACTTGTTTATTCAGGAAACCTTGTTTTTATGTATCTCTTCTGGGAAATAGCAGCAATATGTTCCTGGAGATTGATCGGGTTTTACAGATATCCTGAACATATAGTTAAGGCCGATAAATCATTTCTTATCACATTTTTTGGCGCGGTTGTGATGTTATTTGGTTTTATCCAGATACATGGTGCGACTCACACCTTTGATATGACCGCTATGAGAACAGTTCCTGTCTCTTCATTTGCCGTCTTTTTGATCTTAATCGGGATGTTTTCAAAGTCAGCAACTTTTCCTTTACACACATGGTTGCCGGACGCAGGCGTCGCGCCAAGCACTGTTACCTCTCTTCTTCACGCGGCAGTGCTAGTAAAAATTGGTGTTTATGCGTACGCGCGGATTTTTTGTTATACCTTCAATATCCCTGTTGAATGGAATACAGCAATTCCAGTTCTTGTAATGTTTTCAAGTCTTGTTTCAGCAGGCGCTGCTCTTGTTGAATATGACATCAAGAGAATACTTGCGCTTTCAACTGTAAGTCAGATTGGTTATATCTTTCTTGGTTTCTGGACAAGAACTGTTATGGGAGTTGCTGGTGCCGCACTTTTTATTCTTATGCATGGTCTTGCGAAGGCAGGTTTATTCTTGTGCGCGGGAATTATTGAACATGGAACGGGAAAACGGGATATAAGACAGCTCGGAGGCCTTTTCCGCTCTATGCCTTTCACTGCCGCGAGTTTCCTTTTATGCATTTTTTCCGTAATAGGAATTCCGCCATTTGGCGGTTTTTTTTCAAAATTTATGGTGATTTCTGGCACTGTTGAGGCAGGAAGGCCTGGTGTGGCTTTTGCGGGATTATTGATCGCTGTTATGACTGCAATATATCTTTTCAGGCTATTTCATGCTGTTTTTTTAGGACAGGGTAATACTGAAGGGCACGAAGGTTCCAGCTTGATGGTCGGAATTGTTGTTGCCCTGGCGGTTCTCTCGCTTATGGCTGGCGTTTTCATCGGTCTTTCAGGAGGTTTTGCTGAATTATCTGCTATTCATCTTCTGGAGAAGATTAAATGATTGATGAGTATTTGATTTTTTATCCTGTACTGGTGCCAATTCTGGCTGGAATTGTTTGCTGGTGCATTCCAGAACCATTGAAGAAACTCAGGAATGCGGTTGCGGTTCTGGCATGCGGCTTTTTGATCTGGCTTTCCGCCATTATTTACTACCAGCATCAGCCAATTTATTTTTCGTCAATATGGTTTGTTTCAAACATAAACTTTTCTTTGAAGGCGACAGCTCTCAGCAGTTTTATTGTTCTCTGGATTTCAATCTTTTCTTTTCTTATCACGCTGTATGTCGCAGAGAAGATGGCGTCAGAAAAATCGCGGGAATTTATAACATACCTTTTGATTACAACTGGTTTTGCTTGCGGTGCTGTGCTTTCCAATTCATTTGTTCCTCTTTTGTTTTTCTGGGAAGGTTTACTTGTTACGCTTTATCTTTTTATTCTTCTTGGAGGCAAGCCGGATTCCTTCAGGACTGCGCTGAAGGCTTTTGTTCTTGTTGGCCTGTGCGACTTCTGTTTTATTGGTGGAGTCGCTCTTTACTGGAAAATGACCGGCTCGTTTGATTTTCCGGTGCGGCCGATTCCTGTTAGTGGGATCGGACTGGCAAGTTTTATATTGATGGTTATAGGTGCAACAGGCAAGGCGGGTGCCTTACCTTTTCATACCTGGATTCCTGACGCGGCGGTTGACGCGCCGGTTGGCTTTATGGCTTTCCTTCCGGGAGCGCTTGAAAAACTGCTCGGGATATATCTTTTGACAGTGATTTGTTTCGACTTTTTCTCTATTATTCCTGGCAGTCCCGGCTCAATGGGGCTTATGTCGCTGGGCGCGTTAACCATAGTGATTGCAGTTAGCATGGCTTTGATACAAAAAGATATAAAGAGACTTCTTTCGTATCACGCGATAAGTCAGGTCGGGTATATGATTGTTGGCATAGGCACTGGCATGCCAGCCGGTATTGCCGGCGGTCTATTTCATATGCTCAACAACGCGATTTATAAATCTGCCCTTTTTCTTGGTGCTGGTTCAGTTGAACATAAAACAAAGACATCAGATTTAAAATTTCTTGGCGGACTTTACAATCAAATGCCGGTTACAGGGTTGTGTTTTATTATATGCGCCGCCGCGATTTCAGGCGTCTGGCCTTTGAATGGCTATGTTTCGAAGGAAATGGTAATACACAGCGCTCTTGAGACAGGTTATAAGATTTTTGCGGTTGCATGCTGGATCGGAGCGATTTTAACCTTTGCATCTTTCTTAAAGGCAAGTCATTCAATGTTTTTTGGAGAAACAAGAGAACAATTTAAGGATGTAAAAGAAAATGGGCCTGTAATTTTGTTTCCGATGATAGTCCTTGCGGCGCTATGTATTTTCTTTGGCGTTTATAACAGGGTTCCGCTCAGTATGATTTCAGGTTCTGTTTCTCTTACATCCCATCACGAATTTTCAGCGCATGCGCTTGATATTTTAAATCCAATTTCTGGCATAACAGTACTGTGTTTAATTATTGCTTTTTTGCTTCACACATATGGCTGGTATAAGGCAGGCAAAAAAGCGCATCTTGCTTCAGAAGTTGTGCATAATTTGCCTGTGATAAAAAAACTATATGAGCTGGCTGAAAGGAGGATTTTTGACATCTACCATCAGGGAATGAGGCTGGTGAATTCTCTTTCCATTGCTCTTTATTATGGCTTTGACAGGTCTTCTGACTGGCTTTATGAGACTCTTATTGTCCAATCTGGAAAGAAAGCGATAAATTCTTTAAGGTTTGTTCATAGAGGATATGTATCAGAATATGCTGGCTGGATTTTTGTGGGAGTTTTTCTGGTGGCATTGTTTATTTTAATTTTTTAGGAGAAAAAAGGGATGTTTTTATTTATTTTCATCGGTGTTCCTCTGGCAATCGCGGGCTTTTTGCCTCTTATTAGCAGAGTTTCCAGAAGATTATTGCCTGATTTTTTGAGCAATTTATGTTTTGTTCTTTTGCTCGCGGCAAGCGTATCAATTTTTAATCTGTGGCCAGGCGCGGGTCGGTTTTCTCATAACCTTCAATGGTTTGGTTCTAACTTGAATCTTGCTCTTGCGCTTGATGGCTTGAACGTCCTGATGTTATTTACTGTTTCTGTTGTTTCGCTGGCTGTCGGACTTTTTTCAATAAATTACATTGACAGGTATGGCTCCCGCGCGATATATTATGCAATCCTGCTTGTGCTTGTGGCTTCCATAAACGGAATTATTCTTGCGACAGATCTGTTTACAATGTACATTTTTATTGAAGCCGCGGGAATTGCTTCTTATGGTCTTGTTGCCCTTGGAAGGACACGGAATTCTACGGAAGGAGCGTTCAAATATCTTATTCTTTCAGGCGTCGCTTCATCTTTCATTCTTTCAGGCATCGCTCTTATCTTTATAAAGACAGGGACCACGGGCATAAGAGAAATTTCTATGGCAAAAAATAGTATCACGGAGCTCAGTTTGATTCTGTTTATAGCCGGATTTGGTTTAAAATGCGCTCTTGTGCCTTTCCATTTCTGGATGCCAGACGCCTATACAGCCGCGCCTGCGGTGATGCCCGCGATGAGCTCGGGCATTTTTGTAAAAACAGCCGGTGTCTATGCCATTTGCAGGGTGTTTTTCAATGTTTATGGGTTGACCCCTGCGGTTTCATCTGTAATGGTATATCTTGGAGTAATTTCCATTCTTGCCGGCGCTTTCCTTGCCCTCGGTCAGACGAGGCTTCGCAGGATGCTTGCCTATTCCTCAATAAGCCAGGTGGGCTACATAATTCTCGGACTGGGTATTGGAACTCCCCTGGGCATCATTGGCGGACTTTTGCATCTTTTCTATCACTCGATTTTTAAGACGCTTTTGTTTTTGAACGCCGGAGCGGTTGAGTACGCAACAGGAACCGATGAAAGCGTTGATCTTGGTGGCCTCGGAGGAAGGTTGCCTTTCAGTTCTGGCACCAACATTATAGGACTGCTGTCTGCAGCGGGAGTGCCGCCGTTGAATGGTTTCTGGAGCAAGCTGATTATTGTGATTGCATTGATACAGGTAAAGATGTTTTTATACGCTTTTATTGCGATTTTTGCCAGTGTTGTTACTCTCTGGTATCTTTTGTTGATTCAGAGGAGGGTTTTTTTCGGTAAATTGAAAGAATCTCTTAAACAGGTCGTTGAGGTCCCGTTCTGGATGACTTTTTCGATGGCGGCTCTGGCTTTTGTTTGCGTCTGGACAGGAGTTGTGTTCGCTTCCTTTATTTCTGAATGGGTGCTGCCGGCCGCAACTGTTTTACTGGACGGCTTGAAATCTTCATTGAACACATTTATGATTGGAGGGTAAGATTTATGACCGCTTTTCTTCTTGCTGGAACTATGGTTTTCGCGGCCCTCGCGGTATTTTTGAAAGATATGCTGAAAGCCGTAATATGTCTTTTAATTTCGAGCGTTTTTCTTGGAATCATATTTTTCAGGTTGAATGCTCCGTTTGCGGGGGTTTTTGAAATCTCTGTTGTCGCGGGTCTTATTGTGGTTCTTTTTATTCTTACTATTTCCCTGACCGGCGGTCAGAAGAGTTTTGTTGAACCATCAATTTCACTACCCATTTTTCTGGTATTGTTTTTCATTTTTTCATATGTGTTATTTGTTGGAATTTTCAGATCAGGTCCTGCAGAGGAACCTGTCAGTATGGTGGAGGAGTACAGTAAAATCGGCGAGGTTTTATGGATGGGAAGGGCGCTTGACACGGTCGGGCAGATAAGCGTTATATTTGCAGGAGTTTTTGTGCTTCTTTGTGTCGTTGGGAGGAAAAGGGATGATAAATAGCGCGTTACTGAATGGCTGGATGTACCTTTACTGTGCTGCGGCACTGGTTTTTATAGGTCTCTATTGCATTCTTATGCGGAGAAATATGCTGAGGCTTCTTATCGGTTTAGAAATAGTTTCAAAAGGCATATGTCTTTTGATTATTTCCGGAGGCTATCCTCACAGGTTGTTTTTAGCTCAGGCGCTTGTTATTACAGTGATTGTGATTGAGGTTTGTGTTATGGCAATTGGATTAAGTCTTGTTATCAGGGCGTATGAACAATCGGAAAGCATTGACATAAGAACATTTTCTAACTTAAAGGGTTGAGGAAAGATGGAGAAAATAGGGATTTTGATTTCGCCGCCAGTGGCATTTATCATATTTCTTGTGGTTTTTTCAATTTTTTACCTGCTGGTTGGGAAATTTGCGCCTCACGGAAAAAAGAACATAGAAAAACAGTCAACCTATGCCTGCGGCGAAAATATGCCAGGGTTTAAATTTCAGTTTGGATATAATTTATTTTTTATTTTTGCATTATTGTTTACCATGATGCATGTAGCGGCCCTTGTTATCGCGACATTGCCGTCTGTTTCGCCTGCAGTTTATTTTGGCATTTTTTATCTTGCCGCGATTTTTCTTTCTGTTATGGGTGTGGTTTTTTATGACGATAAAGATTCTGAATCTCTTTCCGGGATGGAGGAAAAAGGTGATTGAGAGATTGATAAAGTGGTCAAGGATAAGGTCTCCCTGGATACTTCACTTAAATACAGGCGCATGCAATGCCTGCGATATCGAGATTGTGGACGCGCTGACGCCGAGATTTGACGTTGAAAGATTCGGGATTTTGTTAAAGGCGTCTCCAAGGCATGCGGATGTAATTGTGTGCACCGGTCCTGCGACAAGACAGATGAAGGATAGAGTCATAAGGCTGTATCAACAGACCCCTGATCCAAAATTTGTTGTCGCTGTCGGAGCGTGCGCAATGTCGGGTTGTGTTTACAGGGGCGCATATAATGTTATTGGCGGCATAGACCAGGTAATTCCTGTTGATGTTTATGTTCCGGGATGTCCACCAAGACCTGACGCAATTATCGATGGTGTTGTTAAACTGCTCAAAAAACTGGAGAATTTATGATGGATCAGACAGAACTGATTGAAAAAATAAGGGCTCATCCTGGCCAGGAATTGATTGAAATATCCTCGCCGCGAGAACGGAGAATATTTGTTTCTGTTAAGCCTGAAAATCTTATAAAGACCATCAGATTATTGAAAGATGATTTCGGATTTTACCATGTTTCGACAATTTCAGGTGTTGATAAAATTTCTTGCTTTGAGATTCTTTATCATCTTGCCAGCAGATCAGCAAGTCTAACAGTCAGGGTAGAGATAGATCGAAATAATCCAGAGGTACAATCAATATGCGGAGTAATTCCTGGCGCCATTTTATACGAAAGAGAAATACAGGATATGTTTGGAATAAAGATAATAAACATTCCTGATCCAAGGCCTCTTGTTTTGCCGGATGACTGGCCTGAGAATAACTATCCTTTAAGAAAGGACTGGAGTTTCCAGCCACCTGAAGAAAAAATTCCAGGAGAGAAAGAATGAAAAGGATAACAATACCAATAGGGCCGCAACATCCTGCGTTAAAAGAACCAATAAGCTTGAGAATGACCATAGAGGGTGAGGTGATAAAGGATGCTGATGTAAGGTTAGGATACAATCATCGAGGAATTGAGAAACTTGCTGAGAGCAAAACCTATATTCAAAATATCTATCTGATGGAAAGAATCTGTGGAATTTGTTCCCATTCTCATACAACCTGCTATGTTCAGGGAGTTGAGGCTCTCTGTGAACTTGAGGTTCCGCGCCGGGGTCTGTTTATACGAGCCCTTGTTTGCGAGCTTGAAAGAATTCACAGCCATTATCTCTGGCTCGGAGTCGCTGCACATGAAGCAGGATTTGATTCTCTTTTTATGTATACCTGGCGGGACAGGGAAGTTGTAATGGATCTTCTCGAGATTATATCAGGAAACAGGGTTCACTATGCGATAAATACTATTGGCGGGGTAAGAAGAGATCTGAACGAGATTCAGAAAGAAAAGATTCTTGAGGGAGTAGAATTTTTAAAGAAAAGAATGGAGTACTACACGAATTTAGGAACAACTGAGCCATCATTTGTGGGAAGGGTTTCAGGTGTGGGGATTCTGCCTGAAGAAAAAGCAATGGCTCTATGCGCTGTAGGCCCAACATTGAGAGCTTCGAGAATTGCTTCGGATATAAGAAAAGACGACCCTTATGGCGCTTATGGCGAGTTTCCATTTGAGGTTTGCACAGCTGATACCTGCGATGTTCTTGGCAGGGTTGTCGTAAGAGTTAAGGAGACCATCGAATCATTAAATATTGTTGAATACATCATAAGAAATCTGCCTGAAGGCGAGATAAAGGTCAAGGCTCCACGCAGGATTAAAGAGGGCGAGGTTGTCAGCAGATATGAAGCGCCGAGGGGTGAAAACATTCATTACATAAAAAGCAATGGCACAGATAAACCCGAAAGGCTAAAGGTCAGGGCTCCGACTTTAGCTAATTACCCGGCGACAATTGAGATGTTGAAGAATGGATTTGTTGCAGATATTCCCCTGATATTTGCCGCAATTGACCCGTGTATTTGCTGCGCTGAAAGGTTTGTTGAGATTATTGACGAAAGAAAAGGCAGCCGCGGAATAATGACAATGGCAGAGATCAAAAGGAAATTTAAGAAGCCAGAGATAAAAAAGGATTTTGTATGGCCATTATAAAAGAACTTGTTTATTTGCTTGTTTATCCTGGAATGCTTTTTTTGTTCCTGTATTCAACCTTTTGCGAATGGTTTGACAGAAAACTTTACGCAAGGTTGCAAAACAGAATTGGACCTGCTTATACGGGGCGTTTCGGCATTCTGCAGCCAGTTGCTGATTTTTTCAAGCTTCTATTCAAAGAAGACATAGTGCCAGAAAAAGCAGACAGGGTTATCTTTTCCTCTTTGCCGGTTATCGGATTGGCAACAGTGGTAAGTGCTGGTCTTTATCTGCCGCTATGGAATTTTGACCTTAGAGCGCCGGGTTTTAATTCATTTCAGGGTGATATCATAGTTGTGCTTTATCTTTTGAGCCTGCCAACCTTGATACTTTTCCTTGCTGGCTGGCACTCAACAAATTTCTTTTCGACTCTGGGCGGAGTGCGGGTTTTGACGATGCTTTTTGGATACGAGGTACCGCTTTTTCTCGCTGTTTTGAGTCCTGCTGTGGTCGCAGATTCATGGCGTCTTGCTGAGATAGCAAATTTTTATCAGCAATTTCCCTTCCTTTTGGCTTTCCAGATAATTGGTTTTTTTGTTGCGGTTGTAGCTCTTCAGGCGAAACTTGAAAGGACGCCCTTTGATATTCCGCACGCGGAAACAGAGATTGTCGGTGGCACATTCACTGAATATTCCGGAAAAAAACTTGCATTCTTCAGGCTTATGACAGACATTGAAATGGTTGTAGGAAGTGGTCTAATGGCGACAGTTTTTATGGCAGGTTTTTCTGGCAGTGTTCTGCCATCTCTTTTGATATTTGTGCTAAAAACATTGATAGTGATTTCCATACTTTCTCTTATCAGGGCAACATTTTCTCGCATCAGGGTGGACCAGATGGTTGTTTTTTCATGGAAATATCTGACACCGCTGGCTGTTTTGCAACTGCTGATAAGCATTATCGTAAAGGGGATAATAGGATGAAGCTAAAATTAGGAGTTTTTATTCCTGAATTGTTGAGGCATCTGTTTAAAAGACCGTCAACAGTGAGCTATCCCTTTGAAAAACTTAACCTGCCAAAGGATTTCAGGGGAACGCCTGTTTTAAGACCTGAACTTTGCATTGTTTGCAAAAGTTGCGTAAGGGATTGTCCTGCTTTTGCGATTGAGATAGAAACCCTTTCAGAAGAAGAAAAAAAATACAGAATGACAATTCATAATGACAGGTGCATTCATTGCGCTCAATGTGTTGAATCCTGCCCGACAGGAGCGCTCTATATGAATGATGAATATGAAATTGCCACGGACAGTCGAAGGAAACTTAAAATCGAGTACATCTACACGAGGCCAAAGAAGGCTGCGCAAAAGCACAGCGAAAAATAAATATTCGCCACAATTTTTATGAGTCTCTGGAGTGAATATCTTAAGCGTGAATTGCGGGATTTTGAACGGCTTGCGATTATGTGTGTTGGCAATAAGTACGCCTCTGACGATGGAGTTGGTCCTGAGATAGCGGGTATTCTTTCAAAACTTATTGTTAAAAAAGAATGCGGCAGTGTGTTTGTCATAAATTGTTATGATTCGCCGGAGAATTTCACCTCTCCCGTAAAAAAAATCAAGCCGTCGCATATTTTGATTATTGATTCGTGCATTTCAGGAAAAAAGCCAGGGACAATATCTGCTTTTGCCATGACAGATCTAAACGAGTATGATATATCAACCCACAGGATGCCTGTTAGATTGTTGGCTGATTATCTTGTTAGTGAAACAGGTTCAACCATTATTATTCTGGGCATTGAACCTGAATTTACAGGCAGGGGCGCTGAAATAAGCGAACCGGTAAGAAAGGCGATAGAAGAAATTGAGAAATTCTTCTTTGAATTCCTGGGAAACAACAAAAAAGTGTAAAATAATGTAGTGTCGAAAAGGAGATTAGAATATGTACCCCCGTTGGGAACCAAAGTCTCCCGATCAATCTTTATGAAAGAGTGGAAAAACAGTTTTTTTCTTTGAAAAAAGGGACTAAGATTTTAAGAAAGTAAAATTTTTTCTTCTTGTGATAGTCCGGCGGAGTATCAGCGGCAAAATCGGCCGAGTCAGGGTAGGAAAGAGGGTAAAAATAAAGTAGTTTCTGACAGTACCAAAATAATATACGGAGTTAATGAATGCATGAGATGAGCGTTGTCCAGAATCTGGTGCATTTGCTTAGGAATATATGCGAAAGAGAAAAAGCAATAAAAGTTGTTTTGATTGAACTAACAATAAACCATTATAGTTGCCTTGATGAGGAGAATCTTAATTTTATGTTTTCTTCCTTTATGGCCGAAGATCCTGTGCTGAAAGATGCAAAGATAAAGGTCAAAAGAAGTGAAACAATGCAGGAAAGAGAATATGTTGTGGAAAATGTTGAGATAGAGGTTGAATGAAAGACAGGAGATAATATGACTATAAAAAGGATACAGATTGGAGAAAATCTATTTGCAAAGAATGATGAAATCGCTGGTGAGAACGCGAAAATTTTTGTTGAAAACCAGATTTTTTCCATAAACTTGATGGGCAGTCCTGGTTCAGGGAAAACAGCGATACTTGAAAAACTCATACCTGAGCTTATCAATAATGGAATTTCTTGCGGAGTTATAGAGGGTGATATTGCTGGTTCATTTGATGGAGAAAGAATTGAACGTTTCGGAATCCCTGTGGTTCAGATTAATACCGGTGGCGCATGTCATCTTGAAGCTCATATGATAAGAAAAGGGATCGAAAATCTTCCACTTTCGGGGCTTGATATGGTCATTGTTGAAAATGTGGGAAACCTCGTATGTCCGGCCGAATTTAAACTTGGAGTTGATTTCAATATAACTGTTGCGAGCGTCACAGAGGGCGAGGAAAAACCTGTAAAATATCCTTTGATGTATTCCATATCAGAATTAATCGTTCTCAACAAGGTTGATTTGTTAAATGCGGTTGAATTCAGGGTTGAAAAATTCAAGGAATATGTAAGACAGGTTAATGTTCAAGCCGAGCTTATAAATGTGTCAGGAAAGACCGGAGAAAATATTAAAATTCTCGCAGAATACATCATTAAAAAAACAAAACAATATGAAAAGAGTTGAATTACTTATCACCGGAATTGTTCAGGGTGTTGGTTTCAGACCGTTTGTTTATAGAACCGCGAGCAAGTACGCAATTGCGGGCTTTGTTAAAAATACTATGGACGGAGTGGTGATAGAAGCTCAGGGAGACGATGTCAGAATTGAAAATTTTATCTCCGAGATTAAACAATTTCCCCCATCAAGCGCAAAGATAAAAGATATTGCTGTAAAGCAAATTTCTTTAAAAAAGGACAACCGTTTTGTTATTATGAAAAGCAATGGCAACCAAAAAAAACGGTCAGAGATAACTCCTGATATCGCTCTCTGCGAGAATTGTTTGACCGAAATTCTGGATAGGGAAAACCGCAGGTACTTTTATCCTTTTACCAATTGCGTGAATTGTGGTCCCCGTTTTACAATAATCAATCGGTTGCCTTATGACAGGGATAACACATCGATGAACGAATTCAAGATGTGTTCTTTTTGCGAGAAGGAATACGTCAGCCCGGATGATAGAAGGTTTCATGCTCAAACGAATTGTTGCGAGAAATGCGGTCCTGATGTTTTTCTTGCTGATTCACACGGCATAGATGTTTCAAGAGGAACTGATGCCATAAAGGATACCGCCAGGCTTCTCACTGACGGTAATATTATTGCAATTAAAGGAATAGGGGGCTTTCATCTTGCCTGTAATGCATTTTCAACAGGCGCAGTCAAGACATTAAGACGCAGGAAAAACAGAGAGGAAAAGCCATTTGCTTTAATGGCGAAAAATATTGCAGTTGTTGAAAAATATTGTTTTGTTTCTGCCATTGAGAAAAATTTTTTAATTTCTCCGTCTGCGCCGATAATGCTTCTTAGAAAAAAGAGAAATTGTGTCGCTTTTGAAGAGATTGCTCCAGCAAACAACTATCTTGGAATTATGCTTCCTTACTCTGGACTGCACTATCTTATTTTTGAGTCGGAACAGGAGCTTGAACTCCTTGTGATGACAAGCGGAAATTATTCAGAGCAGCCAATCTGTACTGACAGTGGACAGGCATTGAAAACACTTTCAGGCATTGCTGACTTTTTCCTTTTTCATAACAGAAAGATTATTACCGGTTGCGATGATTCAGTGATGAGGGTTCTTCCTGATGGGCAGAGTTTAATGATAAGAAGATCCAGAGGATTTGCTCCCGAGTCAATAAATTTGCCGTTTTGTTTGAAAAGAAACATTCTTGGCTGCGGAGCTGACATCAAAAATACATTTTCTCTTGCTGCGGGCAATCTTCTATACATAAGCCATCATACGGGAGATATTGAAAGTCCCGCGGCTTTTGAATCCTATCTGTCTGCGATGAAAAGATATATGTCCATTTTGAGAATTGAACCTGATGTAATTGCTTATGACGCGCATCCTGAATATATTTCGACGATAATGGCCATATCACGGGATTTTTTTAATGAAGCGGCAAAGATACCTGTCTATCATCACCACGCGCACATATGTTCCTGCATGATTGATAATGGGCTTAAGAATAGAACAGTAATTGGTATTGCCTTTGACGGCACAGGATACGGCGAGGATGGGACTTTATGGGGAAGCGAATTTTTGCTGTGCGATTATTTTTCCTTTCAAAGAAAGGCGCATCTCAGACCCGTGAAACTTCCTGGCGGCGAGCAGGCAATAAAACAAATCTGGAGAATCGCGCTTGCGTATCTTATTGATGCGTTTGGAAACGATTGTGACATAAATGCATTTAAGTTTATTAAGGAAATAAGTCGCCAGGAATTGGTCGTTGTGAAAAAAATGATAGAAAAAAACATTAACAGTCCATTTTCATCAGGTCTGGGAAGGCTTTTTGACGCTGTTAGCTGCATGTGCGGTTTGAGAAGCAGTATAAATTATGAAGGTCAGGCTGCCACTGAACTTGAATCGGTTCTGGACGAAAACATTTCTGCACCTGCCTATAAATTTGACATAGCCAGAGAAGAAGGAAAATTTATTTTAGACCATCGGATTACAATCAGGGAAATAACAGGAGACATTCTTGAGAATGTTCCTGAATCAAAAATCTCCTGCAGATTTCATCTGACAATTGTCCAGATGGTTAGAGAAATTTGCCAATTGATAAAAACAGACACTGGGATTAATGAGGTTGCGCTTTCTGGCGGGAGCTTTCAAAATGTTTTTCTTTCCACAAGGATAAAAGAAATACTTGAAAGAGACGGTTTCAAAGTATACACTCACAGGGCTATGCCGCCGAATGATGCTTGTATTTCTGCCGGGCAATGCGCTATTGCTGGTTTTTCTAATTCTTAAGGAGGATTTATGTGTCTTGCGGTTCCAATGAAAATAAAGAAAAAAAAAGGAAACACAGCAACAGTGTTTCTTGGCGGCATCGAAAGGAATATTGATATTTCTCTTGTTGGCAAGGTAAAGGTCGGAGATTATGTGATTGTTCACGCCGGTTTTGCCATACAAAAACTGGGGAAAAACGAAGCAGAAGCCACATTGAAACTTTTAGACGAGATGAAAGATGAAATATATAGATGAATTCAGAAACTCTGAACATATCAGCGCTCTTGTTTCAAAGATATATACAATTTCCGCTTCCATAGGAAAACAGGTGAATTTTATGGAGGTTTGCGGAACACACACCATGGCCATAGGCCGTTCAGGATTGAGAAAAGTGCTCCCTGGAAATGTAAATTTGATTTCAGGTCCCGGTTGTCCTGTTTGTGTTTCTTCAAACTCGTATATCGACGCCGCGATTGAAATTTCGAAAAATAAGAAAACGAGGGTTGTTACATTTGGAGATATGTACAGGGTTCCTTCTGGCAGGGGATCTCTTGAAAAAGCAGCTGCAGTCGGGGCTAAGATTGATATCGTTTATTCTCCTCTCGATGCTCTTGAGATCGCGAAAAGAAATTCAGGGGAGGAAATTGTTTTTCTCGGCGCAGGATTTGAAACCACCGCGCCATTGACCGGCAAAGTGATTCTTTATGCGAACCAGCAGGGAATAAATAATTTTTCTGTTTTTTCCTGTCATAAGCTTATTCCGCCAGCGATGGAGGCGCTTGTCAATGACCAACAGCATATGATACAGGGCTTTATCTGTCCCGGGCACGTAAGCGTGATAATTGGTTCAAGGCCCTATGAAATTTTTCCTCGAGAATATGGTATTGGCTGTGTTATATCAGGTTTTGAAATAACCGATATCCTTCATTCAATACTGATTCTTCTCGAAATGATAGCTGGAAAAAGGAAAGTATCTGTTGAAATCCAGTACAGTCGTTGCGTTCAAAGCGATGGCAATCCGAACGCGCTCAGTTTGATGAAGGAAGTTTTCGATGTTGTTGACACAGAGTGGAGGGGTATCGGGATAATAAGATCAAGCGGTCTTGAAGTCAACAAGAGGTACAGTCAATACAATTCTGTTTACAGATTTCCGATCAATTTGAAAGGTTCCACAGACAAAAAAGGATGTATCTGCGGGCAGGTGTTAAAGGGCTTGAAAAAGCCGTTTGATTGCAAATTTTTTGCCAGGTTATGCACCCCTGAAAATCCTGTTGGACCCTGTATGGTTTCAACTGAAGGCACCTGCGCAGCATATTACGCCTATGAAAGATGAAAGAATATTGCTTGCACATGGGGCAGGAGGAAAACAGTCCAGGGACCTTATTGAAGGTTTGATCCTGAAATATTTCGATGACCCTGTCCTAAAAAATCTTTCTGATTCTGCGAGCATAAAAGTTCCATCCGGCGAAATTTGTTTCACAACAGATTCGTTTGTTGTTAATCCCGTGTTTTTTCCTGGCGGCAACATTGGAAAACTCGCTGTGTGTGGTTCTGTTAATGACCTTGCTGTTTCCGGCGCAAAACCAGTGTATTTATCTTGCTCATTTATTATTGAGGAGGGTTTTAAACTGTCAGACCTTGAAAGAATTTTGAAATCTATGGCAATTGAAGCGAAAAAGGCTGGTGTGAGAATTGTTACCGGCGACACAAAGGTCGTTGAAAAAAGCAAGACAGACGGAATTTTCATCACAACATCCGGCATCGGAATAAGATTTTCCAGTTCGCCTGCTGGAATTGAGAAAATAGAACCAGGCGATTCAATAATTTTAAGCGGCGCGCCGGGAATGCATGAGCTTGCTATTGTCTGCGCGCGAGAGAACCTTAAGTTCAGGTCTTCTTTGAAAAGCGACTGCGCCGCCATAGGTCACCTGGTTTTTGATATGTTGAGCGCATCAAAAAAAATAAAATTTATGAGGGATCCCACAAGAGGCGGGCTCGCCGCCGTTTTGAACGAAATAGCGCTTGGGCGAAATTTTGGGCTGAAAATCTATGAAAACAGGATTCCGCAAACAGAAGCCGCAAAATCTCTATGTGAAATTCTTGGTTTTGACATTCTGAATCTCGCCTGCGAGGGCAGGGTGGTTGCGATAGTATCTTCTCAGGATGCAGACAGGGTTGTTTCAGTTATGAGAAAACATCCGTTTGGCAGAGAAGCCGCTGTGATAGGAGAGGTTGCGTCAGAATTTAGAGGAAAGGTTGTTATGGAGACAATCAATGGTTATCAGCGCTTTATCCTGATGCCAACCGGAATGCAATTACCAAGAATTTGCTGAAATGTAAGTCTCCAGTTTTTATGTTTTATGATACGGATTTTATTCATTTCATATTCCCGGAAAAAATGCGGGCAATATCACCTTAATCAAAATTTAATTCAATTTGCAGTCAAAATTACCGCCCATATCTTTTGATGGGCTGTTTCTGGCTTTGTTATGGCCAGTTCAGAGTTTAATAATGACTGGCGGCATTGTGGTAACTTAATTTTTCTATCGCCTGTTGTAATGTTCTCGCATTGAAATGGCCTTTTGGATTTTGATGAGTAACCATAAAACCGAAAATAAAAAATCTCTTGCAGAAATTGGCCGTTATTTTTATCTATTGACAGAGAAGAAAGGTGAGATAAAATTAATACATAATATTGTATATGATTGTTTAGACTAATCAAATATTGACAAAATAAAATGTGCGAGGTAAAATTGAACTATGGAACAGTGGGTCCCTAATTATTTGTGGATAGAAAAGGATTTAAGAAAAAAAATAGAAAAAGGAGAATACAAGCCGGGGAATAAAATTCCCATAGAGCACCGGTTATGTGAAAAATATAAGGTTAGCAGGGCAACATTAAGAAAGGCTCTGTCGCTTCTCGAATCAGAAGGATATATATATAAAATTACAGGCAAAGGTACATTTGTTATTTCCCCTGACAAAAGGCAAGAAGCAACAGTTATAAAGGGGAGAGAAAAAGAGATAAAAAAACTTAATAAGGGAGTTGCTGTTTTAGTTCCCTGTATAACATTCTCCATTTTTTCAGGAATTGTCAGAGGTGCAGAGGATTGCTTGAGAGAAGAGAAATATCACTTACTCCTGGGAAATTATGACGATGATGTCGAAAAAGAAAAGGAATATATGGAGAGTTTTGCGGAAAGAGGAGTCAATGGATTTATAGTTTCCGCGAATTATTTTTCAAACCAGAATCCATATTATGATGTGTTAATGAAAAAAGGCATACCCTTTGTTTTTGTTGATACCCCTTTAGAAAACGTAAAAGCAGATCTTGTCGCAACAGATAACATAAAGGGTGCCTATCTTGGAACAAAATATTTAATCTCACTTGGATGTAAAAAAATAGCTTTTTTGAGTGCATTGATGACTCTTTATAGTTCTGAGGGAAGATTTAATGGTTATAGAAAAGCACTGGAAGAATCTGGTTTAGATTTAGATAAAAATATTATAAGGAACGGATATGCGACAGAAGAATTTGGATATAATGCGATAAAGGAAATTATGAGAAAAGAAAAAATTGATGGTATTTTTTCTGCAAACGAACCAATAACAATAGGAATTGTTAAAGGACTGAAGGAAATGAACATAAGAAAAGAAGAAATAAAAATTGTATCTTTTGACCAGCCAATTTTACCAAATGGAATCATTTACGATATAAAACTTATAAAACAGCCAAGATATGAGATAGGAAAAATCGCGGCAAAAATACTTCTTGAAAGAATTAAAGAAAGAAAAAGAATGATAGAGACGATTTATAAGAAAATCCTTCTGGAACCAATAATAGAATGAAGGAGGAAAAAATGGAGAGAAGATATGGCTTTACATTAATAGAACTTCTGGTTGTAATTGCAATAATAGCCATTTTGGCAGCACTTGTTTTTCCTGTTTTGAGCAAGGCGATAGAAAGGGCAAAAAAAGTGACCTGTATGTCAAATCTCAGGCAATTATACATTGCTCTTTCTTTGTATGCTAATGACTATGACAGTTATTTTCCAATAGCAACAGAAAGCGGGAATAATAAAATACGTACATCGCGCTCGATGATGCTGCTTCTTGGCCACTATGTTTCAGGTCCTATTCCTGCTTCTCCCCCGACAGGGCAACCAAACGGACCTCAATATATTAAAAACCCGGAGGTGTTTGTATGTCCTTCTTCCAGGGATGTAGCCTCGCAGATAGGGTATCTTATCTATCCATATTGCTCGTATGCCTATGCTCCAAATCTTAGTACCAGAAAATTTAAAGTTCCGGCTGCTGCTTTAGAAATAGGCACAGGAAACGCAGGGTCTCTTTCTTCAAAAAACTGGGCAATCATGGCGGATAAAAAGTATGTAGATGGAGACGGTTCCTTTGAATGGTATAGAGGATATGGTTCCTACTGGGATTATAGATTTCAACTTGTGGACCTTTGTAATCACGGAACTTATGGAATAAATGTCCTTTATATTGATGGCGATGTCCAGTGGATAACCGCTTTTCAATGGTCAGGACCTACAGGATGGACAAAATCTGCATCTCGTGGTGGAAATTATTTCATAAATGGGAAATGGTACATCCCAACTGAAGAAATTCCTAATATAAATTACTCTATGAATGTTACTCAACCATACTGGTATACAAATAATGTGGGAAGTGGCTATGTCCATCCTGATGAACAAATTTATTTAAGAGGGCCTGAAAGTTCTGGCAATTTTTAGGAGGTGGAAAATGTCAAGAAAGATATTTTTGAATAGCAGGTCTCGAGTTCTGCATGGTTTTACTCTTATAGAATTACTGGTTGTGATTGCGATAATTGCTATTCTTGCTGCTATGATTTTGCCTGTTTTAAGTAAAACGAGAGAAAGAGCAAGAAGGGCTATATGTTTTAACAATTTAAAACAAATGGGACTTGCTTTCCGAATGTATGCGGAAGACTATGGCGGTTTCCTCCCGAATTATCAAGGACCATCAACTATATCGTGGTATATTTTAACATACAGACCATTTAATAAACTTCTTGGAAAAGATTCAACCGGAAGTTTGGGGGGAGTAAAGTATTTAGGATCACCTGAGGTTTTTATTTGCCCGAGTCAGAGACTTGATTATAAAAATGTTTCAAATGTAAGAAGCAGGGGATATCTTAAGCCACCGTATGAGCTTTCCTATGCTTATGCAAAACCATATGATATTAGCACATGGGCAAATTTAAGCTATAGTATTAATCAATATGCGTATGTATCCTCGCTTAGAGTCAATTGTGGAACAGAACCTGATTCTATTCTTGTTGCAGATAGACAGAGACCTGATGCTACTAAAGGAAAAGGAGATTTTTCTGGTGGCGCTTCGTGGGTTCTTGAGGTGTGGGATTGGGGAGGAGCAGTAGGAACAGAATACTATCCTGTGCCAGAAGATTCTATACCAGAGGGAGTAACTCTAACTGAAGAAAATAACCATGGAACGGCAGGTATCAATGTTTTATATATGGATGGAAGTGTTAGATGGCTTTCTGCTGTGAAGTTGAATGTTTCTGGCGTAATAAGGCATGTTTTACCAATGGAAAAGGACTACAACGGAATAACGCGATGGATCGGAAGGATACATAATCCA
The DNA here is from genome assembly GCA_023819255.1 of Candidatus Omnitrophota bacterium. GTDB lineage: Bacteria > Ratteibacteria > UBA8468 > B48-G9 > DTJG01 > DTJG01. Next base: position 37,635 of record JAMWBU010000002.1, on the reverse strand, counting down.
CTTATTTATGCACCTTAATTAAAGGAGGTAAGTTATGAAAAAGAAAAGATGCGGGTTCACTCTGATAGAACTTCTCGTGGTAGTGGCAATTATGGCTATTCTTGCGACATTGATACTTCCACTTTTAGGCAAAGCAAGACTTAGAGCGCAGCAGGCTTCATGTATCAGCAATCTTAAACAACTTGGTCTGGCTGTTCGTATGTATGCAAATGATTATGATGACCGGATACCCTATATGCAAGGAGATGGTGCAGAAAGAGCATATAACAACCATCTTACTCTTTTACTTCCATATGTTGGATGGCAGTCAGGCACAACAAAAACGCCGGAAATATATACCTGTCCTGCTGTGGGACTTGATGGAACACCTGATTCAACATACAGCTGTTTTCCATCCACAGACGTCAGAATAAAAAGGATATATTGTTTCAATAGAATTACAAGCGGTTTCCCGGCCGGGTATGCAAATATGGTATATCTTGGCAAGAAAATCAGTCATATTCCAGACCCATCGACTCATATCCTTTTTCTTGAAGGAAACATTGATCATATTAATCAGACAGCGCAGATATGGTATCTACATGGAGATAATACGAATGTGCTATTTGCTGGTGGCAATGCTGGCTCCTTTTCAAAAGGGTTTCTTGAAAGTCCTTCAAATCTGGTTCCTTATTTTGGACAGAAATTTGCAGGATATTAATATTTTCGAATTCTTGGGGGGGTAAAATGAAGAAAAATTTATTGATAATAATACTTGCTTTTTCTTCTCTGTTGTCTGCCGAAATAAATATCTGGGAGGGAAAAAGTTCTGAATGGTTTAATGAGGAAAACTGGTCAAAGGCAAAAGTTCCTGATAAATCTGATAATAACGATGTTCTTATCCCTTCCGGTAAATTAAAATATCCATCACTAACTTCTGATATTTCCATAGATGGATCCCTTACAATAGAAAAAGAAGCATCAATTAAACTGAATGGTCATAGCATCAAGCTTACAAATCTTGGAGTAAACAATAAAAAGGGAATTATAAACAAAGGAATTATAGATGCAGAGAAAGAGGGTTCCGTATTAACCATAGGAAGGGGTGGTTTTGTTAATGAAGGCGAAGTTAAAGGGTTTCCTGCACTCATTTTTGGCATATATTCATTTGATGCGATATTGAAAACAAACGGAGCAGTTTTTTCTTCAATCACTCTTTCTTCTGGCGCTCCTTCATATCAGATAACAGTAATTGATAAGGTTGTGGTTAAGGAAAATTTGATTTTATCCGGACACTTGTTATATGTAAATAAAGATGCTTCTATTCATATAAATGGGGATTTAATTTTTGATGGGCGAATGCCGAGAACAGCAGGTATGATACTTGAAGGAAATATTTTTCTTTATGGAAATATTATAAGTAACGATTCGCCTGTTGCCAGCGGCAGAGGAGATGGGTGGATAGTTTTGAATAAAAATGATTTACAGGAAATAAAAATATTAAAAGATGGAGGAATTCTACCGCCTATAAAAATAGAGAAAAAATCAGGAAGAGTAAAATTAACAGGAAATTTATCATGCGCTGGCTTATATATTGGTGAAACAAACACTCTTTCGTTGAATAGTACTGAAATAATAGAATTTGGTGGTTCTTACAGCCGTGGATTAATAAATAAAGGTCAAATACAGGGTAAAATAGATTTAATTTTTTCAGCAGGATGTTATAAATCAGATTTACTGGCAGGAAAAATTGAAGTTTCAAATCTAAAAATAGACACAGGACATTACGCATATTCTGTTGAACTGAAAAGTTCCTTAGCGGTAGATGGAAATGTTGATTTCAAAACAGGCACTTTCAACACAGGAGATAATACCATTGAAGTTGCGGGTAATTGGTATTTTTCGCCCTGTCCAGAAAACCCTTCAGTGAATACAATTCGTCTAAATTCAGGTAAGAACGCCAGAATAATATTTACTACGGGTTCTAACGCAATAATACAATCTGGAGGAGTGGAACAATACTATTACAGTGCGGCATTCCAAAATCTAATAATCAAAAAACCAAATGGTATATTGACAATAAAAGATAAACCTCTGGAAATAAAAGGGGTGTTTAAGTTGGAAGAAGGGAAAGTGGAGATGAAAGATGGAGGAGAAATATACCTTGGAGTTGTCAGGGAACCATCTTATGGAAAGTACAGAATTATTGATAGTGGACTTAAATTGACCGGGACCTTAACGAAAGAGATTTTCCCTGATATCATTCCTGCTGAGATACCTGAGCCAACACCTGGTAAAGTGAATATTATTCATAATTATGTAGGGCCTGATATTACTTCCAGGGAACTTTTCAATATTGCTCAGTTTGCTGATATAAGTATAAAACCATATACAACAATGGTGAAAAATCTGGTTGACCAGGATCCTGATTTAAGAACCCTAACAGTGCCTGAAAGAGGGACGCCTGCGAAATTTTTTAAATATGAATTCAGATTCAAAAGTCCGCAAAAAATTTCGAGAATTTCAGTGTGTGTTGCCTCAGGACCATGGGCTATTCTTTCCGATAGGGATGGGGATGGTGAGTATGAGACATTTTTACGAATGGACCTTGAAGGAAAAATCGCAAATCCTGGAGGAACATGGGTATCAAGATCTTTTTTACACAATAATTTTGTTCCACCGGTTGAAACCTGTGGAATAATGTATATTGACCTTTCAGGTGAAAATAATATTTATGATTTTCAGATAATGGTAGACAGTAAAAAAGATTATGAAAAATTGAAAAAACAACAAGAAATGGAAAAAGGCATTCCAATGATTGAGGCAGGAGAGGAAATAAATGTATTCCCTCCTTCTGAAAAAGAAAGGGTTTTTACGGGATTTCATATTGAACCATGGATGTTCGGTTTGCCTCAATGGATAAAAATAGAAAAGGATAAAAGGCCTTCTTTGAATGAATATAAAGCATTCAGGGATTTTATTGAAGGAGTCAAAAATTATAAAGGCAATATCCTGAATATGTGGCCACCAACAACATGGGAAACTGCTGGCCCTAGAACATATGAGCATTTTTTACTCTGGCCAAGTAGATATGATAAACACAGTGCAAACGAAAATTTTCTTAAAGAAGTTGTAGAAGCATTTCATAAAGAGGGGTTAAAACTTTTCACAATGAGAAGAGTAGCATATCCAAAGAAATTGGAAGAATTCCCGGAAACCTATACAAGAGACGTACCTGCTCCTTATATTTCAAGGCATTACAGAGAATACTTGAAAGGAATAGTGAGGGAACAGGTTTATTCCGGGGTTGATGGCGTTGGCATTGGATTTGATGAACAGATGCGATATCGTGCAGCATTAAATCTTAAAGGACAAAATGAGATTACTAGAAATGCATTTAAAGAAAGATACAAAACTAATTTACCTCAAGAACCGCAGGATACAGAAGCGTTTCGAAAATGGATTGTGTTTGCGTATGAAGAGTTTGCCAGTTATCTTTCAGATGCAGCAAATGAAGCAAAGAAAATAAACCCATTGGTATACACAAAATCACCTGTTCATTTTACTCTCGGTACTTTATGGAATAGCCGCATTGATGTTGGAATTGCAGAGGACATTGTGGGAAATAAAGCAAAAATTGATTTTGCCAGAGCGAATGAGTACCTTACCTTTCGATCACTTGGTCATTATGTGACTGTTCTATCTGCAAAAATAGGAATCGGAGCAAATCATAACGGAAGTGTTGTATCTCTTCACAATTGTTCCTGGTCATGGAGAAATGATACTCTTGACGTACATCCCGGGTTTTACCTTCACTTTCCGCCAGTGTATATGAGAGCGTCTCCCATAAGTTCTGTGGTCAATGGAGCCAGAATGACTTTATTCTGGAGATATAATGCTATATTCTTCGGCAACTATGATAAATATGTCAGGGAAGGGTATTCAATTATAGAAACTATGAGTTCCTGGGGTTTAAAGGATGCAAAAACTCCTAAAAATATAGCAATTTTGAGATCAAGGGTTTCTGAAGACTGGTGGCAGGTAAGACAGAGATACAATGAAGAAGGCGATCCGATGGATCAGATTAGAGGCTATGTGTATTTTAAATATCTAATTGAATTTTTGTTAAGAAATGGGTATCCGTTTGACGTTTACTACCTTGAGCATCCGATACAAAAATTAAAGAATGAACTTGAAGGCTACTCGCTTTTAATTTTACCTTTCCCTTATAGTATGGGCAAGGAAACTTTCAATTTAATCAATGAGTTTATAAAAAAAGGAGTAAAAATTATTTTATTTGACAGACAGGCAGAAACTGATGAATGGGGAAATTTTTATGAAAAAGCACTTTTTGAGGAATTAATTAAAAATGGCAAAGTTATATATATAAACGAAAATATACCCGGAATTGGGCATTATTCTGATTTCATTAAGTTTCTAAAAAAGGAATTAGATCAGGCATTGGGAGATAAAAAGGCTTTTTATTTCAATTCATATGAAGAAGACGTGGAATTTAATGTTCTTGAAAATAAAAAGAGAGATTATATCCTGACCTTTATAAACTGGACAGATAAACCAGTGGAAATTGATTTTGGATTATTGAAATTATCTCAAACAAAAAATTACGAGATTTTACAGAGAGATATAGAAGGAACAAAAAAAGTAAAAATAGGAGATAAAGAAACTTTTAATGGTTTAGATCTAAAAAAATTGCGACTTTCATTAAATAAATGGGATGTGAAAGTTCTTTATGTAAAAAGGAAACAGGAGATTAAATGAAGGAAATAATGAAAATTCTGGGAGTTTTGTTATCATTTAATTGTTTTTTTATAAATGCAAACAATAAAGAGGGTTATAAGTTAGATTGGTATAACTGGGCTGAGGTAAGAACTGCCCCATATATGTTGAATATAGACTATCTTACGGATGCCGATACAAAAACAGTTTCTAAATTTCTTGGTGGACCTGAAATTGGTGGATGGATTGAATGGCTTTTTCCATTTCCTGTAACAGTTAATTTTATTAAATTTACCCAGAGTGGCGCGGATAGTTTTATTTTGTTGTGTGATGAAACAGGTAAGTATCTATTTAATAAAGTAGTGGAAGGGAAAAAAGTAGAAGAATCAGAGGCATGGACAATAATCCATGTAAATAAAAAAATTTATGGGTTAAAACTTGTTGCTTTAAGTGGAAAAGCAGGTTATCGTTCTCCATATCCCATATTTGGAGAAATTGAAATTTATGCAAAAGAAAGGATCCTTCCTAAAAAAACTATTGAAGAAAGAGGCAAAAAAATATTAATAAAGAAAGATATTATCGGGTGGCCGGAGCTAACCAAAAAAAATATAAAGTTTATCCCCTGCGTGGATCTGTGGATGGCAGGAATTAACCCGGGGGACAAAATGCCAGAAAACGTTGATGAAATCTCTGAAAACAAAGGATTTCAATCAATGATAAAAAAATTACAAGAAATAGATGCCCAAGGAGTAAGAATTTTTTTAGAAACTTACTGCTGTAATAATAAGATGCCATGGAAGAGCCAGCTTGCTCAAAATTATGGAAGGGATACGCTCAGAGGTTTTATAGAAGCATTACATAAGAAGAATTTTATAGCGTCCATTTTTCTACATGCATGGATTTCTCCAATGCAATCTGTGGAAAGGATGTTACCAATGCCTGACAGAAGATGGGACTATCCCTATGAACAGAGCGATCTTGTAGCAAGTAAAGGATTATATCCTGGATATGAACCAAATAGATACCCCTGCATAATCAGTGAAGATGATTTCAAAACAAAATGGTTCGGTTTATTAAAAGAAGTAGTTGAACGAGGAATAGATGAAGTTTATGTTATGCCAGATGAGTATTATTTTAAAGGCCATAATCTTGAAATAGTAAACTGCCCTTCGTGTGAAAGAGAATTCAAGAAAAGATATGGCTATGATGGTTTACCGAAAGTTGGAAAAGGTGGAGATATTAAAAGAGGTTCCAGTCCTGACCCGAGAAAAGCAATAGATACCGAACAATATAGAAAATGGAAACTTTTTGAATATGAAAAAATTGCAGAATTATTTGATGAAGTTGCACGGAATCTTAAAAAGTTGAACCCGAATTTAAATCTAATAAGTAGCGTAAATCCTGCTGCTACTTTATACTCAAACTCAGGACTCGAGCATGGTATCGCACTGGATATTATTGGCAAAAGCAGAAATTTTACGCATGTTCAATTGTATGCAGATGTCCCATTAAATTATGGGGGATATACAGCGCTTGCAAGAAGGATTGCTGGCGCCTACCCAGACGCAAAACTCTCAGCCAGTATTCAATCACTTAAATTTCAGCACCTTCAAGCAGATATAAATAATGAAATTTTGTTCTATGGGTACCTCTTCCCTTTCATAATGGAAGGAGCGACAAGAGTAGACCTTTATCGTCTCAATTATATAGAAGGAAAAAATTGGTGGGAAAGAATAAAAAAAGGGATGAGGATGGTTAGATTACTTGAAGAATGGGGGATTTCCGAGAGCAAAAATGTTGCGGAAACATGCCTTCTTTTTTCTCGTGCTTCCGAGGACTGGTGGCAGGTGAAATCTCAAAGTGCCATGGGAACTGTTGAACCAGAATCAAAAAGGTCAACCATTCTTTATATGGAAAAGGAACTTGGAACAGTTCGTTCAGAAACATTAGATGAAATGGAAAGGACTCTCAATTTTGAAAGATTTAGGGGGATGTATTCCAATCGTGCAATTGAATCAATTTTGATTGAAAATGGGATTCAGTACGATGTTCGTTTTACAGAAAGAGAAGAAACCCTGGAAGATCTTAATAAATATAAACTGCTCATTCTTCCCTTCAGCTACTCAATGTCCAAAAAAGCGTATGAAAACATTAAAAAAGCAGTGAACTCAGGAGTAAAACTGGTAATGTTTAATCAACTCGCTCCCACAGATGAATATGGAGTGGAATATCCTGAACCACTTCTAAAGGAATTGCTCAAAAATCCAAATGTTAAGTTCATAGATACAAATCTGGCTGCAGAGGGTATGAAAAAATCATTTAAGAAAACATATGGAGATTTGTTTTATAAATTACTCGGAAAAAAATATTACTTCAATAATAATGAAAAACGGATAGAATATATTTTAAGAAAGATAGATGAAAATAATTTTATCCTGTATCTTGCCAACTGGGACAAAAATAAAGGGTCCTGCGTTATTAATATACCGCTTGTTTCCAATAATGATTACCGGGTTTTAGTTTGCAGTAGTTCCTCAGATAATATAAAAGAGGGAATTTTGAGAGAATATGAATTAAAAAAATTAGAAATTGATATTAATCCACGAGAAATTCTTTTGATAAAAATTTACGCTGAGGAGAAAAGGTGAACCAGGAAAAGATTATTCTAAAAAATGATTTTCTTAAAGCAGAAATAGATAAGAAAGATCTAACTCTATCAGTTTTTGACTTAAGAACCGGTATAAAATGGTTGATGCAAAAAAACGGCCCGGGGGATATAGGAGTAGAGGGACATGCCGGTCCATTAATAGGTCTTCCTTTCAGTTCAGCGGGCAGCATTGAATGCAGGAAAGGCGTTAATTTCATTGAAATCTGGCTAACAAAGTTTCCTTACAGACCCAATGTATGGGGAACCATAGATTTTGCAGTAAATTTAGTTTTAGAACTGAAAAAGGATACTCTTTCAATTACAGTTAAAACTAAAAATGGAAGAGGGGAAGTTTCACTTATAGATAGTTATTATCCAAGGGGTTTTTTATTTCCTGAAAAATCCGATGGTTTTCTTGTTCTTCCATACGGGCATGGTTGTCTTCTTAATAAAAAATTCCCGTATGAATTAGACCATACCTTGCCAGTTTATGCACAACTGGGTTTTGTAATGCCATGGTGGGGACAGATAACAGATATCGGATGCGGGCTTATTGCTTTGCCTGAAACACCTGAGGATATGGGAATAAGGTTGATAACCGAGAACGGATTCGGACATACTGCTCATCCTTACTGGCAGGCGTCTCTCGGGAACTTTTCTTATCCGAGGAAAATAAGCTATAAGTTTTTCGAACGATGTGATGTTGTTCTACTTGCCAGGACTTACAGAAAGTTTGCCGAAAAAAGAGGACTGGCAAAAACATTGAAAGAGAAAGCAAAAGAAAGAAAAAATGTAGAAAAACTTAAAGGTTCTATTATTTTAAGCATATGGCATGAATCCTGGTTTGGCAATTTCAGAAAGAAGGATGTATGGAAAAGAATGTCTTTTGCGGAAGGATTGAAAAGATTTAAATCATTTGTAAGAGATGTCCCCGTTGAAAAAGCAGTGGTTCATGTTGATGGTTGGGGAAGAAAAGGGTATGATTGTTTACATCCGGACATATTACCTCCTGATCCCATGCTTGGCGGATGGGAAGGTCTGACAAAAATGGCAAATGAAATTCAAGCAATGGGACATATATTTCTTTTGCATGATAATTATGTTGATCTTTACGCGGATAGCAGTGCCTTTAAACCTGAATTTACTATCATTGATTTAAGTGGCATAAGACCGGAAAATAACGAATGGCTTGGAGGGAGACAGAGCTGGTTATGCCCAAAACAAACAATGAGGTTTGCAAAAAGAAATCTTACAGAAGTCAGGAAAAAAATTAATCCATCCGGAACTTATCTTGATTGTTTTACGGCCAGTCATGTAAGGGAGTGTTATAATCAGAAACATATTTCTTCAAAAAAAGATACAATAAAATACTGGTCCCGAATATTTGCGATGTGTCAGAGTTTTGGATGGGTAACATCTTCTGAAGGAGGCGCGGATTGGGCAATACCAGTGCTTGATTTTTGCCATACTGTTCCACCCGGTATCTGTCCTTTTGACTTGAAACAAAAAATAAACGGACCTCTGGGAATCCCTATCCCACTTTATTCTCTTGTCTGGCATGACTGTATAGTAATACCTGTATGGATATCTCAAAAAAAAGAAGGTAATTCCTTTCTATGGGGTATTTTATGGGGAGGAATACCTTCTATTCGTCCGAGGTCTCTTGAATGTAATTCCGCTCCCTACAATAAAGATGATATAGCATTTGTGAGAAGAATCATGCCAATGGCGAAACTTTCTGAAAAAATACTATTTGAAAAAATGACTGATTTCAAATTACTTGATATAAAAGGAAATATTCAGCAAACCGAATTTTCTGACGGAACACTTATAATTGTTGATTTTGAAAAAAAACAATATCAAATAAAAACTGGCTGAGTTTTTATTAACCTCGAAGCCATGCAGTTTATATTTAATGATGGCGTGGATCTTTTTATATCGCTTTTTCAAACAGAAAGGCGAAATTATCTATTCCCCATAGCCCAATTGGTATTGTGTCAGAAACAAGATCGGTCATTGTAACTGACGTAATTTTTTTTGATATAGATAAATAATTCACGGATCAGGACGCTTTCGTTTCTCGAAGTTTTACTTTTCTTTGAATGCCATTTATCAGGTTAGGACGAAGCGTTTTCTCGTTTTTTTGTGTCCCCAATATGCATTAGAATGAAAATTTGGCATCCTTTCCGAAACAGGTCAAAATGTTTTTGTTCTATCAAAATTTGCGACGTTTTTGGCTTATGTCCGTGCTTAAGTTCAATTTTTACAATTTACAGTAATTCCTGTATACTTATAAGTATGAAGGAAATAAAAGTAACAACGCTTAATGGATTCAATGAAAAGCTTGTTGGAATAATGACGATTCCTGCACTGGAAAAGGCAAAATATCCTGCTGTTATTCTTGTTCATGGTTTCGGGGTTACCAAAGAGGAGTCAGGAATGTTTGATGATATAGCAAAAAATGTTTCTGATGCCAATTTTCTGGTTTACAGGTTTGACTTTTCGGGTTGTGGTGAAAGCGAGGGCAATTATAACAAAACTTCTTTATCAAAACTGAAATCCGATCTATCTGCAATTCTTGATTTTGTTAAGTCGCAATCAAAAGTGGAAACTTCGAGAATTGGAATTCTGGCGCAATCTTTTGGCACATCAACCACAATAGCGTTGGAGCCGGAAGTGAAGTGCCTTGTTATGATGGGTTCGATATCGCATCCAAAAGAGATATTAGGGATGCTTTTTGGCGATGGCTACGACCCTGATGGTATTTCAAAATTCTGGACACTGGAAATTGAACCTCAATTCTGGAAGGATTTTGATAATTACGATTTACTAAAGTCCATCAAACAGATTCATTCACCAATTTTATTTATTCACGGAGAAAAGGATGATATTGTTCCTCCATATGAAATGGAGGCATATTTTGAAATTGCGAACGAACCAAAGCAAAAAATAATAATTGAAGGAGCAAATCACGGGCTTGAACCAGGAAGAGAAAAGGTATACAGGATAGTGGTTGACTGGTTTAAAAAACACTTGGTTTAGAGATGTAAATATTTCACGAATACAGATAATTGATTTTTGAAACAGTTTTAGACTTCACCGTTGTTTTCAGACATTTAACAAGTTCGGAACCGGTTGTTTTTTGCTCTTTATTTTTTGTGCGGCTGAAGGAAAATCGGTCTGCTTGCAAGCGTAAGCTTCAGGTGGCCTTCTGCGGATGGAGAGACAATGTGCGGGCTGGAATTTGAGCCATCTAACTGGCTGACAGGAGTTTCTGTAAGCAGATATTCTCCCTTTATAAATGGAAGGTAAACTGTGGTAGATGGTTCTTTTTCACCGGGTAGATAACGTTTGCCATCATCGTACCAGAGGACATAAACCGGCTGGCTTCGAACAATGAACTTATACGCATATACTCCATTTCCAATGTTTAAATGGCTGACTTCTGAGAAATCGTTTAGTTTTTGGACAACAAGACACAGGGCATGAAATGCCGGTCGTGGCTTAGCCGGTCTTTCAGGTATGCCGACTGTGTCAAGTAACCCCTGAAATGCTGCGGTGCCTGTGATCGTTGGTACAAATGAAAATATACCTTCGTCTTTTAGATTGCCAATATTGATCCCGGCAAGACCTTCTGCCATAGCCAGCACAACCTTTTTAACCAGGCCTTTAGCCTGTTCAGCCCTAAGCCAGCGGATCGCCTCGATATGTTTGCGGTGGTTGGATTGAGACAGTGCTTTTAATGTTGTTTCAATCGCCGACCGCTGCGCATAAGTATAAGGTGGCACGGGTTCACCCCAGAACATCATTGGCGAAGCCGTGTAGTTGACATCGCCCACCCAGATTGGCTTTTCATAGCCGTATTGCCGCATGGTTTGACGCAAAAATCTTGCCATTCCGCTGATTTCGCTCCAATCGCTCAAACTGTGAAATTCCACGATGTCAAACAGTTCGGGATGCGCCAGCAACTGGCGGATTTCAGTAAGATATTTTTCGATTGTCTGTCGACGTTTTGCCGGCATTCCTGCCAGAGTGGCAGGAATTTCCTCTGGATCAGGATGACCTTCAAACAGTCCTGCGAGAAAGAACCCGATTAAAATCACTTTTGCTCTGGGATTTGCCTGTTTGATTGTTGGATATGCAGTTTTAAGAAGTTCAAGGTATTCATCCAGCGTTCCCTGCCAGAAACCGGTGCCCCATTCCGCCTCAATTTCCCAGTACTCGATGGAATAAAGGAGTCCTGGCGCATGATCTGGATTATTTATGTCATATCTTTGAACCAATGCCCGCAGGTAATCTTTGTAGTCCTCGATATATTCTGGTTTTGGCAGGAAACTGCCCGAAGCAATGGGTTTTACTGGCTTGCTTGATGCCCAGCGATTCATAGATTTGACATAGATATGAAAATTACGGAATCCTGCCTTTTGATATTCAAGGATTAATCTGTCAATCTCGTCCCAATGATACTTATGTTTACCATTGACAGGAGGTTGTGGTTCAACATCATCCCAGCTGAATCCCTTGCCCATTGGTTTTGCCCAATTTACGCCAGTTCTGGCATATACATCGGCAAAACCTGGAATAATGTACTCCAGGCCGATGGCGAAACCTGGCTTTTGGACATCAGGTATATGAGGTGAGACCTGCAGGTTTTCAGAACCTGCAGCGATTATGCAGACCACAAACGTCAGACTGCACGAGATTGTTATCAGTACTCTCAAAATCGCAGGAGGATTGATTATGGTGCTGCTGATATTATTTGCGAAACTTTTTGCTGCCTTTTTGTTTTTCGTCGGCATCTTCACAGCAGTGTTTTATTGAGTAATTTTTCTGCTGTCATAAAATTTATAGTAATTCAACTTGAACTTTTTCTTCGCTTTTTATTAAAGAAGGAAAATACTTTCAAATCCCATTTTTTCCGCTGGCTGTAGTTTTGAATGCGCATCAATTTAATTATACAACTTGTATCTATACGGTCAATAACCCTGATTATTTCTTTTTTGCCTATTTCGAGATGATGAAACCTTATTTATAAAAAGGGTTTTTCTCAATCTTGCGGAAACCGCTATAAGATATTTGGTGCAGGGATAGATTAGAGGTAACCTGTCATCTGGCGGATTTGGTCGTGTATTATTTGATATTAGCGCAAATGATTCTGGCATTTTTTGATAATGTCAGGTTTAATTAAAAAAATTTGATGACTGATGATGTGTTTATGTTTCTAAACTTTTCTGTAGAAGTCCTTCAATTCCTTAAGCTTATTTTCAATTGAGGCGTCAGAAATTGCTTCCTCCATCGCCTGGGAGATTTCATCCTGAGTTAATGCCCTGGTGGTTTTGACACCGCAAAGAACAAAAGGTTCACCTCTTTCCTTTGCATACCTTGATGCTTCATTCCTTTTTTCAAAAACGATCTCACCGCGCTTTATGGCAGGAATATCCTTTATTTCATTTTCTGGAACATTTCTGATGACAGCATACATTGAAAAAAAACCAAGTCCTGGATTCAGAACCAGAGTGAGTTCTTCGATTGTTTCTTCTGATACTGTCACTCCGGTTCCAGCGGCTTCTGCCACTGTGAGACATAGATAGGGTCTTGTCCTGATTCTAAACCTCCTTCTAATATTAGTTTCCTCCATTTTTTCCCTCCTGCTTTATGTTGGTTTGTTTTGTGAAATACAACTGTTGTTTTACTTTCAACCTTCCATCCTCTTTTGCCGCTGCCCATGTATCGGCGAAAGTCACAAGCAACGTCAGATGACATTCTTTATGGGCAACAGGTCTGTTTTCAAGTATGTATTGCCCGTCATGATAGAGTATTGCTTGCGCCTCTTCGTCTGACAGAGAAATAAACTTTGAAACAAGATAAAGGCTTCTTGCGGCAGAGGACATTTCGACCAGTTCTTCGTTATAAACGTAAGATGTATTCTTTTTCAAGTACCTTGGCGCATATGGCATACCAATCTTGCCGACATCATGAAAGAGGCCGACAATGACGCAACTTTCATCAGGGATTTCCGGAATCAGAACGTTTTTTAACGAAAGCATTGTCATGGCAACATTTACCGAATGTATGACGAGTCCGTGCTCAATGTTGAGGTGGTATTTTGTGCTTGCGGGAGCAGTAAGCCATGTTGTTTCTTTTTCAAGGAAATTCACAAACTCTTCGCATTCAACCTTTCGAATCGTGATTTTCGAAAGTAATTCTCTGTAATTCTTTTCAATTTCAGGGTTTAGCGCCATTTTTTTCCCTTATTACAGGGATGTTTGTAAACTGAAGAGATGAAAGATCGTCCTCCTGACGCAAATATGTCCCGTGTTGATCCGTAATCTGAACAGGCGCAATTGTCATTTCAAGAAAACCGAGTGACTTTGCTGATTGTGAAATATTTCTTAAGGTAATTTGCGCCTTTATTTGTTGATTTTCGCGCACCCAGACATCAAAATTTTCAGATGCCTTTCCAGCACTTATGGATTGAATTTTTCCAGATTCTCCAATGCGGGCTTTTATCCCTCCAAGTATGAAACTGGATGGATAATAGATTTTTCCAGTGTCATCAATTGCTCTGATGGAATCCACTGTAATGTAACGAGCCTGGTTCGAATTATTTCTGACATCAAAATTAAGAACCATTGTACTTCCATCCATTACGGGTTCCTGCAGGATAAGAACAAAATCGTACGCTTCTTTGACCTGTGAAACGAAAGGAATTTTTTGAACCGGTTTAGCTATTTCAGGTATCTTGAAGCTTATCCTGATAAGATCGTCTATTAGAGGATTTTTCTCAATCGTGGTCGACGCTCCTGCAAAAATTCTCGCTGTGTTAACATCGATCGCTTTTACAGAAACATAAAGAGAACTGCCAGCTGGATACGCGCTTCCTGTTAAAATTGCTTCAGCGCCTGAAATTCTGGCTATTTGTTTTGCAATGCCGGGATCTATTACGGCTGATTGCGAGATTTGTTTCTCAACGAGCATTTTCTTAAGCTGATTTCTATCAATTATAGTTATTTCTTTTTCAGAAGATGCGAGCGAAATAGAAATTTCCTCAGCGAGAAATCTGCCAAGTATATTTACATTTCCTTCAAGGTCAGTGAAATCGGTAATAGCCAGAATCTTTATTTTATTTTCTGTCAGCAGCCCGGTAATTGCTTTTGCTATTGAAGCAATTTCAGCAACAACAGGATTTGCCGCTTGACAGATGGATGCATACAGGATAAGTATTTGGAGCGCCCAGAAAGCTTTTTTGAATTTCATTTTATCCTTCTTTTTTGATATGATATCATAAGAAAAAAAGCGAAAAAAGTCAAAAGTGATAAATATCTCTATGACAGTAAAAAAAACGCTCTATCTGTTAACGGTTAATATTGCGGCTTTTTTTTTCCTGCTATACCCATCTAACAGGATACCCGAACCATCCGGATTTATAAATGATTTCGCTGGAATTCTGACTGTTAATGAAAAATCAGAGCTGGAAAAACTGGTCAGAGATTTTGAAAAGTCCGCAGGCGTTGAGATTGCGGTTGTTATGTTGGGATCGCTTGAAGGTAGGAGCGTTGAAGATGTTTCAAATGAGATCTTCAATAGCTGGGGGATAGGCAAGAAGGATAAGGACAATGGTGTTTTAATTCTTATTAGCATGAATGAAAAGAAGATAAGAATTGAGGTTGGTTACGGTCTTGAAGCATCTCTTACAGATGGAAGATGCGGCTATATAATAAGGAATCGAATCGCGCCCGCATTCAAAGAAGGCAGATATTTTGATGGACTTAAGGCAGGGATAAACGGGATTGAAGATGTTGTCGCTGGCAAATCGCAGGATGTTGATTCAGCCTCCAAATTTTCGCCAAATAGCGGTTCTATTGCCTTTTTGATTGTCTGGCAGTTGTTTTGTTTGTTTTATGCGTCGACGGTTGCTGGTTTGCTCGGGTTTGTGATAATTGCCATAGAACTGGCTGTTCTTGATTATATGATTGCGAGCGCTTCTATTAAGGGTTATCTATGGATGCTTGCGTTACATATCCCGTTTTTGACCTGTTTTTTTCTTTTTTTTCTGTTTTTCATCCTTAATATAGCCGGCGTTATGAAAAGAACAAAAACTTCAAGCAACAAATGGTTCAGGGGGGGGCCATCTGGTTCTTACGGTGGTGGAGGTGGTTTTTCTGGAGGCGGATTTGGCGGAGGTTCGAGCGGTGGGGGTGGCGCGACAGGCGGCTGGTAAACCTTAAATTTATAACAGGGAGAGCTCGTGTCTGGAGATAAAATAAGCAGAAAAATTAATAAGTTCGTCGATAAATTGAAGACTTATTTTGAGGATGAACTGATAAGCGTTTTAATTTATGGTAGTTATGCTCGGGGTGATTATTTGAAAGGTTTTTCTGATATCAATATTCTTGTGCTTGTGAATGAATTGTCAATAGACGACCTGTTGAACATTTCGCGTCTTTCTGGGAAATTTTTTAATGTCAGGCAGGCGATTTTCACGCCCTCTATTCTTGAAAATTCCTGGGATTTTTTCCCCTTGCAATGGAGTGAGATAAAAAAACACGGGATTATCGTGTATGGAAAGGATTTTAAAGATGAAATTATGGTTTCGCAGGAAGCGCTTAAAACACAACTGGGAAGGGAAGCAAGGCAATTCTATTTCACAATGCAGGGTCTGGTAATGGAAAGAAACTATGAAGCCATATTCCAGACGATACGAAGGCAAACAAGGATAATTCAGAGTGGTCTTGAGTATTTGAAAATAAAAAAGGTTGAATTCAACTATCTGGCGGAACTTGAAAACCTGATGAGAAAGAAATTAAAATTAGCTTTCGGCAATGTGAATGTTATGAGATTTGCTGGTGCACATATGGAAACGCTTGAGAAAACAATCTTGATTCTCAACTCACTTCAGCAGGATTGATGGTGGTGAGAATTCTCGGTTTATTACCTGAAAATGGCAGAATAGCAAGGCTACATTGAATTTTTTCTCTCAAAACGAGCGATAAATTTTTGAGGAAATCTCTTCCAAATAACTTTGACTTTTTTGAATTGTTTGAAAAACAGGCTGGATATGCGGTGGAAGCGGCTACGACATTCAAGGAAATAACGGAAACAGGTGTTTTGTTGCTCATTCCTAAAATCCCCCTCAATCCCCCTTTTTCAAAGGGGGAAACTGCTTTTGAAATCCCCTTATGTCCACCTTTATAAAATGAGAAAATCATCTTGAAATCCCCCTCACTCCCCCTTTACAAAGGGGGAAAATGCTTTTACTCCCCTCTTTCTTAAAGAGGGGCGGGGGGAGATTTTCCAGCTGTTGTCCATTTCCAAAATCCCCCTTCTGTCCCCCTTTGGAAAAGGGGGAAACTGCTTTTGAAATCTCTCTCTGTCCCTTTTTACGAAAGTGGGAAAAACAAAAAAAAGGGGCACACCCCCTGCTACCCCCCAAATCGCTTGGCGCTGCGCGCCTGGCCCGATTGAATCGTGAAGGGGAGTTTCCCCTTCACGAGAAAAATCTGCTACCCCCGAAACAAAAAAGGGGGGCACACCCCCTGCTACCCCCCAAATCGCTTGGCGCTGCGCGCCTGGCGCGATTTGAACGCGCGACCTCTGGATTCGAAGTCCATCGCTCTATCCATCTGAGCTACAGGCGCAGTGATAACTATTTTCAGTATTTATTATACCTTACTTTCTTGAGTTTCTCGGATTCTTACGGGTTGGAGATTTTTCCCGCAAATAATACAAGGTTTGAATTTTCTTCTATGATAAAAAATAAAAATGGATGGTCTGCGCGGAATACTTTTTTTGTTTCAGGTTTGACCGCTGTTATTTTCATTACGACTCCTGTTACTGCCGCGGCTTCTGAACCTTCTTCATTTACTTCGAGATATGATTTTTGAATTGCCTTTGAGATAAAAAGATCCTTGTTTCCTGTCATTTTTGAAAAGTCAGCTAGCTGTGGATTGAAGGCCGAGTTTATTCCGAGATTTTTCAGAACCTGCAAAAGGTCAATTGTTAACTCCACCTTGAGGCGCGGTAGAAACACGTCCACCTTTTGTTTTCTCATCAACTTCTGATATTCATCAAGGTTTTTGCTGATTATTTCCACTGGCGATACTGTATCTTTTGGCAGTAAAATCAGGATCGAAAGATTTTGACATTCATAGGGTAGTTTTATAATCTGAAAATCCTCTGTTTCGGCATAAGGAAATTCTTTATCAATTAATTGCATCATCTGGACTTTTACGGACTTTTTCTTATCGAGCCAGAAGTCATCAGGTTTTGTTTCATTTTTATCAAATTGAATTAGCCACCTTCCTTTGAAATAGATGGCATTTGTAAGAACAAGCCTGGTGCCTGAATCAATATCACCTTCATTAAGAAATTTCTTGATTTTCCCTTCTGTTTTCCTTTCAGCCCAGCGATTGATTTTATTTAGTGCGACCTTTGGCATTTTTATAAAATCAACCTGATAAGATTCTGCCCTGTAGTATTTTTCAATCATTTTTGAATACGATTGCAAGAGACAAAAATCATTTTGCAACCAGTATGCGTTAGCGAGTTTCATAACGCAGCTTGATCTTTTTTCATTCATTCTGTTGTAGAAGGATAAAAAGCCATCCAATCTTTTCTTTTCATCTATGGGAAAATAAAAAACATTTCTTATTTCTTCTGCGGTTCTGTTGTTTGCTCCTTCATAAACCATGCCGAATGCGCAGAATATGCTGAAAGGCGAGAAAAACAGGTTTCCTTTTTCGCTCTTTGCCAGTTCTGAATAAAAGCGCATGGCGAAATTATTGTTGGCTTCAGCTAAAGGCACGTTTGACTCTATGAAGGTTTGACAATTTGAAATGCAAGCGAAAATAAGGATTCCCAGGATTTCAGCAAGCGTTTTTATTTTTTTCATTTTCTTCCCTTTTTCATTTAGACAAAGTTTCCGGGAAAAAGTTCAATCAGTGTTTTCGGCAATAATTTCATTGAGTATCTCAACATCCTGTTTTATCTGGTTTGTCCTTTTTTGGAAAACGCCGACAAGAATCAGGTCGTTCTTTTTGATGTTTTGTAGCGCAAAACTCATTGCTGATTTTGTTTGAGTTCTGTTTTTACACAATCTTCCTCCGCCAAAGATCTTATATGCGATGCATGGCTTTTTGACTTTTCTTATTATTTCGCACATTTTTGGAGGGTCTGACATATCAAAAATTTCTCCACTGGAGCCCTTGATTGCTGTTAACTCCTTTTTTCCCCTTCCCGTAAGGTTGAAAAAACAGGCAAGATAAAAATCAACATCCCAGTTTTCTTCTTCTGCCATCTCAATAAATTGCGGTTGATGAGATGCCATGCCAGTAAAGCATCCAGTGTCTCTTATCATTTTAAGATGGTCCTTAACAAGTTGTTTTTTCCCTTCCATAAGTAAAATATCCAGTTGCCCACCATGATGATATATGAAAGATGGTTTTAATTTTGAGGAGACAATAAGCGAAACATTTGACTGAAAACTTGCAAATTCAGGAGCGGTTTGCGCAAACCAGAAAAACTCTTTTGCTCTGTTTTCGTTATAGTATTCTCTCATAATCCTTTGGATGTGTCTGTCTCCTCTTGCGCAGAAGGCATTGATACCGCAATTTTGCGCTTCATCCCAGGCCTTCTTTATTTCTTCAGCCGTATAAAAATCAAGCATTTCTTCATCAAGCTTTTTTGTCTGATGAGAAAATCCGCTGAATGGATTTGAACCAAGGATGATTCTTGAAATCTTATGTCCAAGAAATTCAACCTTTGGAGCAACAGTTTTCTTCATCATATTCCTTTTAAAATGGCATCTGCAATTCTCTTACCAATTTCTCTATAGTCAGCAATCTCCATAACTTTCCCGTTTATTATTCCGTACGGAATTTCAAGACACAGTCCGGGTATCCTCAAGACAAAATCAAAATAACCAGTAAACATAAGACCTGTAAGATTTTTCAAATCCCCGCAGACTGGTGAATTTTTCCTGTAATTTAAATACATATATTCGCCGCCCACTGATTTTCCGATGAGATTAATCCAGTAAATTTCTTCTTTTTTTATTCTGGTAAGCTTTCCTTTTGCTCTGAATGGGAAATAAACACCTTCTCCTTCAGCGCCGCCTGGAGCGTGGAAATCAAGGCCAAGAATCGGAGTACATCTTTCTCTCCACCTTGCTATGTCCCTCTGGATCACAAGATTTTCATGTCTGCACATTTTATTCCCCCACGACCGATTGAGATCAACAGGAAAATAATCCTTGCCGTACCTGCCCTTTTCAATTCCATCAATATTTGAGAGAGGTATCGCCCAGACAACAACATCTTGCGTTTTCATACCTGCCAGATATCTCAACAACCCATCAAGCACCCAGCTTCCAGGAGTTTCTCCAGAGTGCTGCCGCGCTACAATATATACGCCTGGCTTTTTTGAACCAGCCGTTGAATAATCATTGCACAGCCTTATTATCTGGCGGTTTTCTGTGCTTACTCCGACTGTTTCCTTTTTCCAGTATCCCCTGCAATCCTTCAAAAGGTTTTCAATTTCGGGCGTCCCGTAAGGATAACACAGGGCGATATCATTTACTTTTCCCGGGTTGTCCAGCAACCACGAGACCTCGTATCGCCCATCAGGAAGTGTGTGAAATTGATAGGTTTTTCCAATTCTCCGCCACTGGCTATTATCCTTTTTTATCACTGGCAGGATATTTGAAAGATCACAACCGCCCATCAGCATATTATAAGGATGTTTGAGAACAAGTTTTATACACCTGATTTTTCCCCTTATCTCAATTCTGAAGCAGAACCACAGACATTGTGGTCCATCTGAAGGCGATGCGGCAAAATAGACAACCGCAGTATCGCTTTTCTCTTCAATGGAAATATCGCAGGCATTACCATAGGGTATTTCTGCTGATATTTTGATTGTCATTTTTTCGGTTAAATTTTTATTCGTATTTCTTTTTTCTTTTGGGCGCTTTCAATTGCTCCAAAAACCATTGCGAGACTTTTTATGTTATCCTGCGCTGAAGTCATTGGTTTTTTCCCGGTTTTAACGCATTGAATAAATTCGTGTATCAATCCCCGGTGCCCCTCGTTTTCTTCTTTTCTGACCGGAAATTTTATGCCAAGATTTTTTACCTTTCTTATGAATCCTTTTTTGCCAATTACTTTTTGCGCTGAAAACCCATCCATTCCATTCCATACTGCGCTTCCTTTTGTGCCCACAAATCTCCAGTTTCCTGCCCAGCTGGTATTAATTCCTTCTGCGCACCAGCTTCCAAGATATGTGTAAATTATTCCACCAGTCATCTGAAATATTGCGTTTGCTGAAGCGCCGTGAGAGTACCATGACCTTTCTGGATTCCATTCCTTGCAAAAAACTGTTTCTGGATCGCTTCCTGTAAGGTATCTTGCCATATCAAATGTATGAATTGCCATATCAAGCAATAAAACATGGTTCATTTTATCCCTGAATCCCCCAAAGTGCGCGCCGATATAAAACTCACTATTAACAATTGTAATGTTTCCTATTTTCCCACTGGATAAAAAATTGTGCATTCCGCGAATATAGTTATAGTATCTTCTGTTCTGTATCACAGCCAGTATCTTTTTAGATTTTTCTGATTGATCAACCATTTTCTTTGCGTGATAAAGAGAATGAGCCAGCGGTTTTTCAACAAGTACATGGCAGCCTTCTTTAAGGGCGAGCATCGTTATTTCATAATGAGCTTCAGGCGTTGTGCAATTAAATACGGCATCTGGTTTCGTTTTTTTGATTGCCTGTTTGAAATCCGCGCTTATGAAGGCGCTGGCAAGATTGAACTCTTTTGCTTTTCCTTCTGCAACAGAACGATCGATGTCAACAAGTCCGACAATTTCTATTTCTTTTTCCTTTAGCGCCGACGCCAGCCATGCCCTGCTTATCGCTCCACAACCAATCAGCAATACCCTAATCCTGCTCATTTATTTTTCCTTTGTGTTGACTATTGTCCAGCCATCTGCCTCTGCTACTTCGCGCGGTATCACAAGGGAAGAAGGCGATTTTGCCCACAATTGCGGTATTGAATAAAAATAGGGGAATGAAAAGCCATTTCCTTCAATTCTTGCAATCGTGCCATCTTCGCCCTGATTCAGTGTAATTGTGTATGTTCCCTGTTTGCTGATGTCAAGTTTTCTTATTTTTACAGGGTCGTCTGGAAATAATCCCGTATAGATAGTGAGGATTTTATATTTATAGGTGTCAAATACCTCAATGTCCAGAGACTTTGTGCCCTTCGGGATGTAAAAGTAGGCAGGGTGCTGTGTCAGTCCATCCTGGTTCAAAAAATAAGTGAAAGGGCATGGCTTTGAATATTTTCCTGTTTGGACATCATAAAAGGGTGTTGTAATTGATGCGAGGTTTCCTCCATAGCCTGTACTGAAGCGATATGTGCCAGGTTTCTTTGCTTCGATTGAAACATCAACAAGCTGAATTTTTTTGCCATCTGAAAGAATTATTTCTCTTGATGGTTGTTTTGTCATTGTCTGGTCAACTATCTGGATCCACTTTCTCAATTTTGGGTCCCACCAGTCAACGCCATAGTCGAAATCTCTTGCCCTGTAGTAAGCGTCGTCGGGGTTATATGGCCAGTAAGTCTTAAATCCGATTGTTTCTCCAGCTTTTTCTGCAACGGTGTAAAACTTGACAGGTTTTTGGTATCCACTGTTGTAAACAAAGGCAGCGTCGATTGGGGTCTTTGAGTAATAGTTGCACGGACTTGAAAATTCTCTCTGAAACTCTTTTACAATGGCAAGGTCATTAAGGTCTATATCAGAACCTTTTTTTCCGTTTGCCAGCGTAGCATCCCTGAAATAAGACACCGGCACATACTTCCAGAAATCAAGCACCTGGTTCCACCACTTCTGGGTTTCCTGGTGTGTATAATGCGCTGGACCGTTTGAAAATTTGTCCGCAGCTTTCCTTACATCGTGATGGCCGAAAACCCTTCTAACCACAGAATGCATTGCCACCATATATGACATCTGTCCTTTCCATATATACTCTTTCATTTCAGGAGAAGATGAATTTGCTTTTCCTGATTCCTCCAGGTAGTGATAGTACCAGTATTGTTTAACATCATCAATTCTTTTCTGACAGTCCGGCTCATTTGCAGGATCAACTTTTTTATCAGCATCGTCAATCATCCTTATGGCTTTTGCCCAGGAATTTGGACCATTTACAGGCAGATTGTCAGTGAGCATAAAGTCATAGTACTGCTTCATTTCTTTCCATCCGTTCCCAAATGCTTTCTGAAACCAGGCGTTCCTTATTTTTTCAAGTTCGTCAAGCTTCATTTCAGGGTTCCAGAGAACCTTGCACATAAGATAGTAAGCGAGGCCGTATTTGCCAAAATTAAAGTCAGTTTCACAGGATAGAGCCTTGATGCCTGCGTCATAGGTTTTTTTTAAATCTTCGAGAATGCTTTTTGGCGAAGCACTCCATGCCGCGGGAATTCCTGCTGTGCCAGGGTCGGCGTAATATGCCAGGCTTATAATTCTGTAATCTCCTGATGGCTCGCTCGGAAGCATTATCTGAAATGCTTTTGCCATATCCAGCTGGGTTTTGAAATTCTTCCATTTTCCCCATCCCCGATTTTTAGGGTAGCTTGCTATCATAACCCTTATTCTCGGGTCAAGATTGAAGTTTGGCGGCACATCATGATAATTATAACTGTATCCACTGCTTCTGACCATTTCCTTTTTTTGTTTACCGGTTGATGTTACCCTTTTTTCCGGTGGAAGGGAATCAATCCATTTATCGTATTGATGAAGAATCCAGTTTGCAAAACCAAAAACTGTATCGGATGCCGAAGATGGATCCCAGGTTTCTACTGGTTGATTCACTCCATTATATCCATGAAGAACATATGGTCTACCAAACATTATTTTTTCCTTTTTGCAATAATCCGGGTACCAATTTCTGTATCTCATATACTTATCCAGCTCCGCATACCCGCCTCCATCTTCGGGCTCGTGTCCAAATATAAAAACTTCGTCGGGATTTTTTTCAAAGTGTTTTTCAGATTGTTTTATCATCTCCTCAAAAATAACCTGCCTGACGAGCTCGACAGAAAGATCGAGACTTGCTCCTATTTCGTGAATACTTTGCTCAACCCATTCTTTTCCATTTGAAATATATACCTTTCCTGCGGGGGCTGTTTTATCAGGGTCGCTATTTATCCACATCTCGCCTGTATTTTCCTTTGTTGCGGCCGGTCTTTCATTGGATAGCCCTATGGTTGTCTTTGGTGCAAGAAAACCCTCTGTTGTTTTTATTTTTTTCATTGCTTCGATCACAGGTTTGTGATATGCCTGCATCGCATGACCCGGGAAACCAGGCATTGAAGATCCATAGATTCTTGCTCCAATTGCCCATCTGTACCAGCTTACGTCAACTGTTTCATCATCCGGATGTGCCGGTTTTTCCATGATTGTCCCCACACCATAACTCTGTCCGCTGGTTGGCCAGAGAGATCTGTGGTAAAATCCTGGCCTGCCTGCTTTTGAGACATTGAAAACCAGTGGTTTTGTTTTGAAATCAGGCGCGTAAATCCAGTTTGGACCCATTCCGAGGATTTCATAACCAGCACTTTCCATTAACTGGACAATTCCCGCAATAATTCCTGCAGGACTATTTGCAATAACAATAACTCTGTTCGCTTCGGTTTTTATGTAATAGGCTTCCCTGTTGTTATAAGTATCCCTTCCATTACTTGCGAGAGCCTTGACTATTTCAGGGTTGTTTTTTATTTCCTTTGGCGCACCACTGATTGTCAAAAGGATTATTCCCCGTGAAATATCCCTGTCACACTTTATCGGGATCTTTTTCCCTGTCATTTTTTCAATAGCTTCCTTTACGAATTCTGCAGCGCGTCTCATCGTTGATTCTGATGAAGAGTCATACCATACCACTGGCTTTGTCAGATCTACACTGTATCCGCTTTTGGTTTCGCTGTTAAAGTAGATGACAATCGGTGGGAGATCCTGAGCAGACATAGAGGGCATAATCATTCTGTAGATTGCGGCATCAAGCAATGATATCTTAAACAAGAGCATACATACAATAAAAAATATTTTTTTCACCACTTTGTTCTTCCTCGTGGGTTAAGCCATCATATTCGAACAATGTCCTGATTCTTTGCAGAGATATCAGCAGCAATAATTACCCTTTTTCAATTTTTCTCAAGCCATTTTGATAATTCTTCAAATTCTTTGCGGTTTTCTATATAAACATGATAGATTGTTCGGGCAGGATCAAGCTCTTTGTGAAGTTGTTTGACTATTTCCGGAGTCAGAATGCCGTTTGAATTCCCAGAAACACAAACCGCCTTTTTTGCCTTCTGAACCTTTTTCAGTATATCAAGCCACTGAAAGTTTGGTTTTTCGCCTTCTCCTGGCTGCCACTGAAGTATTCCCAGTTTTTTTATGGAAAGAATATCATCAAGGTGCTTTAATGCGCCAGGTCCATCAAGATGAAAATAGCTGTGATCATAATATTCAATTTCTTCTTCGAGAGCAGGCATAACATATTTCCTGAACATTTCAGGACTCATCATACATATAAAATCAGCCTGCACAACCCCGAACTTCTTTTCGCTGTAATATCCTCCTGTCCATGAAACCGTGGTGCCAGAGCCATTATTATCAATTCCTGCCCTGTAGAGCAGGTCAGAAATTACAGGAAAGTCCTTTTTAAGACAGTTAATCGCTTGGTCAATTGCTGCAGGATTGTCGTAAAAATCAGTGCACAATCTTTCTGCTCCTCTGAGCGCAAGCAGCGTGTCTATGTTTGAGTGTTTATCTATGTCAGAAACAAGGTACTTTCCATTTGCGTCCTTCGCGATAAGTTGTGTATATTGAGTTAATTTTTGAAAAGTTTCATTTTCAAGGTTAAACTTGAGCGGCAGGAATTTATCCCAGTCGTCTATAATAGGTTCAACCCAGTTTGTGTGCTTTGATTGTTCAGAAAATTTCAGTTTTGCGCCATAAAACGTTGCAAACTGGTCAGGACCGAAATCAGGAGACAGCGAAGGTATACATTCCCCAAGAAATTCAACTTGCTCTGCCCACTGGTTAAAAAGTTCAATCTGCAGCGTCCATAAGCCAGAGTGAGCCCTGTAATATTTGAGAGAAAAACAATCCTTGATCTGTTCTGTGGCCTCCTTCTTAAGGCACGAACCTATCAACAGAGGTCTTTTATGCGCTTCCTTATTCCAGAAGTGTTTCCATCTTTTCAGCGCCTCTTCAAAATCTGGTTTATATTTCAGTGGCATCGTTTTTTTTGAATTATAATTTATCACTAAAAGGAATTAAGTCAATTGTTAAATCAGGAAAGAATTCAAACACATTCTGTTTTGTGCGGAAGGTAAGAGCAGGGGACACTTTCCTGCGCCATAATTGATTCTGTCGTGAATTTATTACGGAGAATCCTTGACAGAGAAGTTTTTTATAGGTATAATGAAAATGATAATTATTATCAATAAGGAGAATAATGAGACACAAAAATCCATGGGTATGCAGAAGGATGGTTAAAGAAGGATTGAGAATAACGCAGACAAGAATGGTTATAATAGACATACTTACAAGAAATCCTGAAAAGCATTTCAGCGCAGAAGAGATATTTCTTATGGCGCACAGGATAAACCCTGGCATAGGTTTTGCCACTGTATATAGAACACTGGATCTACTTGCGCAGATGGGAATTATACAGAAGATGGAGTTTGGTGATGGGAAGGCAAGATATGAAATGACTGAGGCAATGGAAAATGTTCCGCATCACCATCATCTTGTGTGCACTGAATGCGGAAAGGTTATTGACTATACTGAATTTACGGATGAGGAAAAAGAATTGCTTGCAAAGGTGGAAAAAGAACTTTCTGAAAAATATAAGTTCAAGATAAAAAACCATATTATTCAATTTTGCGGTATCTGCAATAATTGCGGTAAAAGGGGGTGAGTTATATGCCACACGGAGACGGAACAGGTCCTTTTGGCTTTGGACCAAAAACAGGTAGGATGGCAGGTTGCCATTCAGGATATGGATCTTTTGGAAGATGCCGTTTCTTGAGATGTCGGCCACCGGTTGATTATCCATTCGGGAGGATGATGCCCTCTGATGTCGAGAAAAACTCGCTTATTGAGCATACAAAATGTTTAGAGGCACGACTGGCTGAGATGAAAAAGCGGATCGCTGAACTTGAAAAAGACGTATGCGATAAGAAATAGACGGGTCTTAAAAAGTTTAAATACGGCATCTGTCCTTTATAAACAAAAGGTAGTTCGTGCAGAACACTGGTGCTGGAGAAAAGGTTTGTGATAAAATTAAAGCACCAAGGGGGGTATTATGGAAAAAAAGAATGTGCATATTCGGGAAAAATCTAATCATAACCTTTTCAACACTATTGGCTTCATAGGCGGTGGAAGAATTACGCGCATTATACTGGGTGGTTTTAAGAACTCAGGAAGGATAAACGAGTGCAATTGCACAGTAAGCGACAAACAACCTGAAGTTCTTGAGAATCTAAAAAAACAGTATAAAGAGATAACTATTACAGATGACAACAAGCAATCCGCATTATCCGATATAGTATTTCTCGCTGTTCATCCGCCCGCAATAGAAGAAGTTGCTAATGAAGTCAAATACTGTTTGCCGCAGGACAAAATCCTTATTTCACTTGCTCCCAGATTTACCATAGCAAGACTATCTGGCTTGCTGAATGGCTTTAATAAAATTGTCAGGATGATACCCAATGCGCCGTCTATAATAAACAGCGGTTATAATCCTGTCCATTTTTCCTCGGTATTTACACAAACAGAAAAAAAGGAACTGCTGGAGATTTTTAGCATATTAGGGGAAAGCCCTGAGGTTGAAGAAGAAAAATTGGAAGCGTATGCCGTTCTAACTGCAATGGGTCCGACATACTTCTGGTTTCAATTGTATGAACTCCACTGTATTGCAAAATCTTTTGGATTGAGCGAAAAAGAAAGTGAGGAAGGAATAATAAAAACGGTTTGTGGCGCAGTGAAAACAATATACAAATCGGGACTTTCCCCATCTTCTGTGATGGACCTTATTCCTGTTAAACCACTGGGACATCAGGAGGAGAATATAAGAAATATATATAACGATTGTTTGAAAACAGTTTTTAAGAAACTCAAAGGAGAAAAGCAGTGTTAGAAACAGCGCGCAGCGCGATAGTAAATTGATAAGAAAGATGATTCAGGTGGAAATAATGTATTTGACTGCGATAAGAATAGAAAAAAAGGCAATAGTGGCAAAGCCATTAAAGTGAACGGTTCGATGCGCGTCCTGCCAGCTCTGATGCATATTTGAGCAGTCAGTTTTTCTGATAAAAAGGTATAAAGTGAAAAAAATCGCTTGCGCGGGTGCGAATGAAATTGAGAAGAATCTGAGCAAAATGAACAAAAAACAGTGAATCCAGGCAATCTTTTTGTACCTTATCTTTTCTTGCTTTCGACATTTCCCCTTTTATCTTTTTTTTTGCTGGAAATTATTCCTTTTGAACTTTTACCGGCGGGAAACAAAAGATGGGTTAGTTTTTGAGCAAATTATGCTTTGATTGCGAATCGATATTGAATTAAAATAAATGCAGGAGCGCCATGAAAAAAAAAGATTTTACAGGCATCTATTCGATAATTGAAGAAATAAGGAAACAAAAACCAGTTGTTCATCATCTTACAAACTGGGTGACGATTTACGATTGCGCAAATATTGTCAAGGTTCTCGGTGGTTCTCCAATTATGGCTTATGCGCCAGAAGAGATTTCTGAAATCACAGGAATTGCTGATTCTGTTGTGTTAAATATTGGTACTCTGACTGTTGATTTTGTTGAATCAATGAAAATGGCAGCGAGGGCAGCCAATATAAGAAAAATTCCGGTTGTCCTTGATGTTTGCGGCGCAGGTGCGTCTAAACTACGCAATAATAAAGCAAGTGAATTGATCGAACAGACGCGCATTGACATTATTAAAGGAAACTCTTCAGAGATTGCGGCTGTTGCGGGCAAAAATGTTCGTACCAGAGGCGTTGACGCAACGGAAACAGGACTCATTCTAACTGAAGTGGCTTCAGAACTGGCGAGAAAGAAAAATTGTGTTGTTGCAGTCACAGGCGTTCAGGACATTGTTTCTGATGGGACGCGGACCTTTATTGTGAAAAACGGTCATTCTCTTTTGAGCCATGTTGTTGGCACTGGCTGCATGGTAAGTTCTGTTATTGGAACTTTTGCTGCAGTTGAAAAAGATTGCGGTTTTGCGGCGGCAAGCGGGCTTGCGTTGTTCGGAATTGCCGCAGAGATTGCGGCGGAATCAACCGATGCGCCTTTGACATTCAAAGCAAAGCTTTTTGATTTGCTATTCTCCGTTGATCGCGCTTCTATTGAAAAGAAAATAAAGGTGGAGATGATTTAATGAACAATAATCTCATCCGCGGTTATTATTTCATCACTGACTCAAATCTTTCACGCAATGGAATTTTCGAGGATGTAAAATCGGCTATAAGAGCAGGTGTTTCAATTGTTCAATACAGAGAAAAAGATAAGTCAACAAGAGCAATGTATGATGAGGCCTTGAAGCTGAGAGAAATGATTCATAGTGGGATATTTATTATTAACGACAGGGTAGATATTGCCATAGCTGTGGATGCAGATGGGGTTCATATAGGCGAAAATGATATGCCTGTTTCAATTACAAGGAGGATGCTGGGCGCAGAAAAAATTATTGGAGTAACAGTTCACACTTTACAGGAAGCAATAAAGGCAAAAAAAGAGGGAGCCGACTACATAGGGATATCTCCGATTTTTCAGACAACCACAAAACCTGATGCAAAAGAGCCTGTGGGAGTGTCGGTTATTTCTGAAATAAAGAGAAATGTTTTTCTACCTGTTGTCGCGATAGGCGGGATAACGTTTGAAAACGTAACAGAGGTGATAAAGGCTGGCGCTGATGCCATCTGCGCAATTTCCGCTGTGCTGAAAGAAGAAGATGTTGAAAAGGAAATAAGGAAATTTCAAAAGCTGTTTGAGTCAAGGAGGGAAAGATGAAAAAGTTTTTATTGCTTGTGGCTGTCGTATGTTGTTTTTTTGCGGTTGCAAGTTTTGCGACAGAGGGCGGTGGCGGCGCGTATCCAAATGGAGCAGAAGATTTTATGGCAGGCGCAGTTCCTCCGCCAGGATTTTACTACATTAATTATATGGTTGGATATTTTTCTGATACATTCAGGGATTCGCGCGGAAAAAGCAGTGTGCCGGGTTTCAAACTAACAGTAATTGGTAATGTATCAAGATTAATCTATGTAACTGATAAAAAAATTCTCGGCGGTAACTGGGCAATGCACATGCTTGTGCCTTTGATGAATGTTGATGTAAAAACTCCGGCGGGCGATGATTCAAAGTTCGGATTGGGCGATATTTTCATCGACCCCTGCATTGTTTCCTGGCATTCCAAAAATCTTCATTCTGCGGCAGGTGTCGAAATTATTATTCCGACCGGCGCATATGATAAAAAAGATATTGCAAATGTTGGCAGAAATTACTGGACAATAGAGCCTGTTTTTGCATTTACCTATCTTTCTGACAGCGGATGGGAAATATCAGGTAAGTTTATGTATGATATTAACTTTGAAAACGATGCGACTGATTACAAATCAGGTCAGGAATTCCATTGCGACTACACGATAGGAAAAAGAATCAACAGCAGATGGACCGCTGGCATTGGCGGCTACTGGTACACGCAAACCACTGATGACAAGCAGAACGGGATAAAGGTTGGAGATGGCAACAAAGGAAATGTGTTTGCGATCGGACCTCAGATAAAATACGACTCAGGTAAATTGAGTTTTATTCTAAAATACCAGAAAGAGATGTCAGTTGAAAATAAGCCCGATGGAAGCAAGGTCTGGTTTAAAATCGTCGCGCCTCTTTAATTATTTAAGGGGTTTCTCGAGCCGCTTCAGGATTGATTTTTTTTCACAGGGCGAAATTCGCATTCGTCTGACGACATTCTTGAAAAAATTAATTGTCCTGTTATAGGTTTCAATGTCAACAGGATACGGTGTTGCGTCCTTTCCTCCATGAGCAAATGAGTATCTTGCCGGATCTTCATAAGATGGTGGCGCATTATAAATCAACTCAGCCACAAGGGAAAGGGCTCTTACTGTTTTTGGACCAACACCTTCAACCGAAATAAGTTTTTCATAGTTTTCCGGTTTTCGTTCACATAGAATCGCCAGTATTCTTTCGAGATACCTGCTTTGAGAAAAATCTTCTTCCAAAACAGGGTGATAATGAAATTCCTTATTCTGAAATTCAGCAAAAACAAGCTCCTGTTGACCTGCTTTCAGAGCAATCATTCTTGATACATTTCCAGAGTGTTTTCTTAATATCTGGATATCTTTAATTAATCCTGAATAACTGCCCCGGACAAGTTCAGTGCTTACCTGCCTTGTTCTTTCACTTTCTTTTGCAGTTAAATTGAGACAGGGAAGGATGATCTGACTTATTATTCCTGAATGAGGTTCGCACACAAAGTCAATTATTTTTTTTGAGTACCAGTGGTACCTACGCGCTGTTTGATTTTTCTGATTCATACCCTGCTGTATTACAGACCATGAGCCATTTTTTGAAAAGAAAAAAGTATGATGATAAATTTGGTAGCCGTCCTGAACAAGGCTGTTGTCTACTTTTGCCGCTATTTTTGAGCTGTAAACGAGCCTTTTTACATCTGATTCGGATAAAACTATTTCCCCCCAGTTGAGTATTTCTTCTGGCGTTTTAAGGGATGTTTTTCCTTTGCCGCCGCATATAAATACTCCCAATTGTTTTTGCTTTCCTCTGATGGCTTCCTTGAGAGACGCGGTGAGAACTGTTGTCAGCCCCGATGCATTCCAGTCAAAAGCAAGAACTGTTCCAAGAGATTGAAACCACACAGGATCTGCAATCCTTGCGATAAACTCGTCTGGTCCATATTCTTCAACGATAATGTCAATAATATGGCTTCCAAGTTTTACCATTCTCTCAAAGAGCCAGCGTGGACACTCTCCTGTGTCAAGAGTAAATGTTGCTATGCCTCTTTTTATCATTTTTTGTCCTTCATTTCTATAACAATCAACGCGTGGTAATCCTGATATATTTTATAGTCTTTTTTAATTGCATTTTCAAACAGTTGTTGCAAAAAGTTATAAGAATAATTTTTTACAGGCAGGTGCTTTTCCACAAATCGCTTTGTATACTGATCTATTACAAAAATCGGCCTCTCAAGCGCGTATAGTAGAATATCATCCGCAGTTTCGTTTCCAACGCCATTGATTTCAAGAAGCATTTTTCGCAGTTTCTGAGTATCAATCACTGTTGCCTTTTTCATTCCGCCGATGTCTTGAATAAAAAATTTGGCGAGACTTTTCAGGCGCTTTGCTTTCTGTTTATAAAATCCTGATGGTCTTATAATATTTTCGATTTTTTCAACGGATGTTTGCAATATTTTTTCCAGACTTAGAAGATCTGCCTTTTTCAAATTTGACACCGCAATTTCTACATTCTTCCAGTTTGCTCGCTGAGTTAGTATGGATTCTATGATGATTCTTTCTTTTTCTTCAAGGTTTTTGGGTCTCTTACACCAGAGTCTCCATTGTCCTGAAATGTTTGGTTGTCCGTGCCTTTTTAACAATTTCTGATAAAGCGTTTGAATTTTTTCCTTATCTGAGAAATCTTCCGCCATTGATATCAATTATCGCTCCTGTTGTAAATGAAGCTGCATCGCTCACAAGATACAGCACAGCGCCAGCTACTTCCTCAGGCGTGCCGTTTCTACCCATTGGCGTTTCTTTTTTATACTGCTGCATTCTTTCCGGAGTGCTGAATATTTCATGGTGATGGGTTTCTATAACTCCCGGAATCACTGCATTTGCGCGTATTTCAGGAGCAAGTTCTCTTGCCAGTGTTCTTGTAAATACGAGTAATGCACCTTTGGCGGATGCGTAGGCTCCAGCGCCATTGGCTCCCCCTGTCTGCACGGATAAGGAAATGATATTTGCTATTGCACCATTTTTTGTGTTTCTAAGATGCGGGATGGCTCTTTTTGTGATCATAAATGCGCTTGTGATGTTCACATCGAAAACATTTTTCCACAACTCAACAGGACAATCTTCTATTCTGCTTCTTTTAACAGGCGAACCCGCATTGTTGACAAGTATATCAAGCCGTCCAAATTCGGATACAACCCTGTCAACTGTAAGATTTGCCTGTTTTTCATCGGTCAGGTCCGCCTGTACAAGAATCCCGTCTGAACCTGTTTTTTTTACTTCTTCAAGCGCCTGCTCTGCTTCTTTCTGACTTGTTCTGTAATGGATGCCAACGGCTGCTCCATTTCTTGCAAGACATAGCGCAATTGCTTTTCCTATACCTGTTCCTGAACCTGTTACCAGCGCAACTTTCCCGCTCAAATCAAAATCCATTTTCATCAATTACCTCCGTGGTTGAAACATGTCGGTATTTTTGGAATGCGCAGCTTTTACCATTTCGAAGACCTTTTCTCTACAGGTTTCTGGGGCTAACTTTTCCCGCACGCAAGTATTGACGCATCATCCTGTGTGCCTTCGGATAAACACCTTTGAATATACGTTTTCACTTTTTCAAAAGGGCCCCCTGCGTCCAATGCAATCCACACCTGTTTCTGACATTATGATATAATGATAAGTATGGTGCGTCAATCCAAACTTATATAATAAGGAGATGGAATGTCTGATGTCTATTTTGCGTCCGCCAGAGTGAAAAAACTTGAAAGAAACGCAAGTCTGCCAGCAAAATTTCTCAGATTGCTATCTTTGCTTGAACTGGGTAAAAAGGTGAATGGGAAAAATGTTTGTATTAAAATGCATGTGGGCGGCGGATATGGCTTTACAACAATCCATCCGCTTTTTGTTCGGTTGCTTGTGGATTTTATAAAGAGCAATGGTGGAAGGCCTTTTATTACCGACGTTGTTGTGCCTGACCCGTCAAGGGGATATTCAGAACAAACAATCGGATGCAGGTTTGTTCAGGCAACAGGAATAAAGGATACCAATTATTTTACTGTTAAGGTACCCTCACATTATGGAATCAAAGAATTGCAGATTGCTGGCGTTTTAAAGGACGCTGATTTTTTAATAAATTTTTCACATTCCAAAGGACATGGCAATTGCGCCTATGGTGGAGCTATAAAGAATCTCGGCATGGGTTTTGTGACAACTAAAACAAGGATCGACCTTCATTCAACTGTTGACGCAAAACCTTACTGGGACAGAAAAAAATGTAAATATTGCATGATATGCGTGAAAAACTGCAGAGCTTCAGCTATGAAATTCGATGAAAACAAAAAGCTTATTATCGATTTCCATGCCTGCGTTTTTTGTATGAGATGCGTGGCTCTATGTCCGCAAAAAGCTCTTCGGCTCGATAGTTCAAACTATGAGATTTTTCAGAGAGCGCTGGCATTGGCGGCAAAGAAAGTTCTCGACCAGTTAGATGGAAACTATTGCCATATCAATGCGATTATGAATGTGACTCCATTTTGCGATTGTTTGGGTATTTCAAGTCCACCAATTATTCCTGATGCTGGAATTGCAGGCTCCTATGACATAGTTTCGCTTGAGAAAGCAACGCTTGACCTGATTGATAAAGAAAAATACATAGATGGCACCCTTCCGGGACATTTGAGATTGGAAAAGCAAAAAGGGCACCTGTTTGAAAGAATCTGGGGAAAAGATCCTTATATTCAGGTTTTTGAAGCTGCGAAATTAAAAATGGGGGATCTCACCTACAAAATTGTCGAAATCAAATAACAAATTATTTTACAATTTCAATGTTCTTTGCTCCTGTAATTTTCTCAAGATAATAGACAAGTTCATCGACAAATTTTTTTATGCTTTCACCTGCATTTTCAGAAATAATAACAGGTATGAAGGCTGTGCCGTTTGCAGATATCCTTATGTTTTCTAAAAAAGATACGACACAGATAAAGGCAAAGATAGTAAAAAAATTTCAGGCAGTTTTTTTACTTTTGTTCCTGTAATATTTCTTTCCTTTTTTGTAGATTCTGTCAAGCAATTTAATGCTACGCAATCCCTCGTAGCCAGAGACATAAGTCGCCTCTTTTTTTTCAAGCGTTCTTATCATATCTTCAGCTGCGTTGCGGGGAAGGTCAGGGATTTCAGTTTTTAGCCTTTCGGTCCCATCCTTCATTTTGATTTTTAATGTTCCTGTTTGATTGGAAATACTGCCATTTTCAAACGAAATCGCCACGCCGTAGTCATCGCCAAGATGATGGTTTGTGGTTGTTGTGATTGATGCAAAATTTCCATTTTCAAGTTCCATTATGGCCAGAGTCAGATCTTCTGTTTCAATATCGTGCGCAAAAACACCGTACCTTGAAAAAAGAATATTTTTTGGATCTCCGCATAACCATACAAGCAAATCAATAACATGAATTCCTTGATTTGCAGCAGAGCCGCCTCCATCATATTTCCATGTTCCCCGCCACCCACCTGCATTATAATATTCCTGAGTTCTCCACCACTTGCATCTGGCTTCGGCAAAAATGATTTCACCAAGCTCATCTGACTCTATAGCGGCTTTCAATTGCTGCAGTTCCGTCCTGTATCTCATTTCAAAATCGACCACAATTTCCACATTGCTTCTTTTGCAAACACGAATGAATTCTTTGCATCTCTGAACACTAACTTCCATCGGTTTGGTCGTTATCACATGCTTTCCTGCTTCCGCGGCTTTTTTCCCGAAATCAAGATGAGTGCCGCTTGGTGTCATTACATAGACAACATCAACATCTTTATTTTTCAGCATCCGGTCAAAATCCGAATAGCCTTCGCATTTGAACTCTTCGCAGGCTTTTTTTAATCTCTCTTCGTTTATGTCGCAAACCGCCACAAGTTCCGCGCCCTCGGTATTTATTACCTGTTTTGCTCTGGAATAACCCATTCCAAGACCTACGATCCCGAATCCTATCGCCATATCGCACCCCTGTTATTGGAATTTGTTCTACATATATTAGTTCTGAGAATTTTGACTCTCGCTGTCAGAAAGGTTCTTGTTACTTATCTTCAGTGGAATCAAAAGGCAATAATTGCTCTGATTTTTCCTGATTTATCCTTGTGAAAAATTTTGAAGGTTTAAATGTTACCTTCCATTTCTCAGGCACAGGCACTTCCTCTCCGGTTCTAAGATTGCGACCCTTTTTTGCTTTCATTTTTTTGACCTTAAAAACTCCGAGATTTCTCAACTCAATTCTTTCCTTCTCGAGAAGTGATTTCCTGATCTGTTCTATAAATTTTTCTACAATCATCTTTACCATAGGTCTGCTAAGACCTGTTTCTTTCCTAATTTTTTCTATAATGTCCTCCTTAATCATATTTAAACCTCCAGAATTTTGGACATTTCTTCACTTTTATCTTCTGGCCCGATCATTGCGAAAAAGGTTGCCTTGCTAAATATATCATTACATATTTTTTGAATATCTTCAACTGTAACGCTTCTCACTCTTTCAACCACATCTTTCACCGATATCATTCTATCCCGCGTTGTTTTCTGTTCACCAATCCAGACCATATATTCCATCGTATCCTCAAGTCCCATTAAAAACTGAGATACAAGATATTCTCGGGCTCGTTCGAGCTCTTCTTCTGATACCGGGGTGCTTTTAATATTGTCTATCTGGTCCTTTATCACTCTTAAACACTCAACCAGATTGTCCGGACGCAAACCGGCTGAAATAATGAAAGCGCCAGTGTCATATAGGTTTTTAATCTGACTCCTTATATCATAAACAAGTCCGCGAATTTCCCTTACCTCATTAAAAAGTCTGCTGCTCATATTACCACCAAGAATTGTGCTTGCGACTGCAAGAGGAAATCTTCGCGCGTCCTCTCTTGGATATGAATAGAAACCGATACAAAAATGACACTGTTCGGTTTCTTTCACTTTTATATTGAGTTTGCCTTGTTTCCGAAAGTTTTTAAAGGGTGAAAAACCAACCCTTCCGCCTTTTTCAATTTTGCCAAAGTGGGTTTCAGCCAGACGCAAAACTTTGTCTCTGTCAAAATTTCCAACGACACCGAGAGTAATATTTTCGCCTGTGTGAAAATTTTCAGTGTGATTCAAAAGCACCTGTCTGTTTATGGCTCTAAGCGTTTCAGGTGTTCCGAGTCCTGAGGTGCCCAGAGGATGATTGGAAAACATTATTGCGTCAAGAAGGTCATACACATAACGTGCAGGAATATCCATATACATATTAATTTCCTCGAGGATGACATTGCGTTCTTTATCTATGTCCTCAGGCTTAAACAGGGGATTTTTAATCATATCTGCCAGTATCTCAATCCCTGTTTCCATGTGTCGCGGCAGTATTTTTATGTGATAACATACGACTTCCTCAGCAGTGAAAGCGTTAAAACTTCCGCCTTTTCCTTCGATCGCTTCCTTTAATTCTCTCGCTGACCTGTTTTTAGTTCCCTTGAAAAGAAGATGTTCTATAAAGTGCGATATTCCTGAATATTTTTCTGTTTCGTATCTCACCCCCGATCTTACAAATATTCCCATTGAAACAGAATAACATTCTTTCTTTTGCTTATAAATAACAGATACCCCATTATTGAAACGCAGTATTTCCCAGTCCATCGTTATTTCCTTTCGTCAAGTTTTATAAACACTGGTTTTGTAAATACAGATCCATTATCCTTGATAGTAATTATACAATAATGATAGTTGCTTATTCCACCCCCGGGGGCAGGCGCAAGTTTGCCACCGGCACCGCCAGAAATAACCTGCGTCAATTTTCCTGATTGTTTTGTGTAAAAAAAGTGTTCATGCCCGGATACGACCGCCCTCACATTATTTTTTTTAAATATGTTTTCCAGATAAATTGATGTATGCAAATCAAGTCCATAACCTTTGCCCGAGTAAACTGGAAAAACGGGTTTATGCATAAATACTATCTTTTTCCGGGGCGTTTTCTCTATTTTTTCCTTTAGCCAGTCCAGGTTTGTTGCTGATAATTCTTCGCTATTAATAAAAAGCAAAAGGAAATCCTTTTTTTCAATGCTAAAAGATTGATTTCCTATTTTTTTTTGAAAAATTTCTTTGAATTTTTCACCGCCTTCAAGATCGTGATTTCCGGCAATCGTATAAACAGGTATTTTGATCATTTTTGTGGCGGCTATGTATCTATCAAGAGCTT
>JAMWBU010000027.1:14130-25530 GCA_023819255.1 Candidatus Omnitrophota bacterium | reverse complement strand
CACCTCTTTCTGAAAACAATAAAAAAGGATCTACACCTGAATGAATTGAAGGCTTTCGACCTGTTGATGGGAAAAAACTGCCTGAGTGTGTAATGGTGCCTTCTGGAAATATTTCTTCAGCAATTTTTGTGGCATTTTTTGAATTTTCCGCAAAAAGCAAGGCCCTGAAATAATGCGAGTGATAATAAAGCGCTGGCCTTGATATGGATTCTTCAAAATCACCTGTGCCCAATTTCGCCAGATTCCACACTTCTTCTTCTGTGACACTTTTATCCCTGGCTATTTTTGTAAGATCTTCAAGACTCAGCACATCATATACAGATACTTTTTTTTCTTTTAAGTACTTTCTAAATTTCTCATTAATCTTCTCCCATTCGCGCAGCACAGAAAGTGATGGCGGTGAAGATTCTTCTATGAGTTTAATGCGCTGTGGAAGTTGCCCAAGTCCCTGTTGCTTGAGCTCATTATAGATTTTTTCATATTCTTTTCGCAGTCGTTCGTAATCACCTTCGTAACAGTACCTTCCAATGCCTGAGCCAGATGTGCGAAGATGAATATTTTGAAGGGATAAATATCCTACACCTCTATTAAACCCAAATTTGTCTCCCTCAGAACCAAAAACATCAGGTGAGCACCTGCCATATTGCGCTGTAATCCCTGCGGTTGAATAAAGCTTTCTTGCATCAAAATCAACAGTCGGATTCACAGTAAAAGGAGCAACAAGTCCCATCTTCCGTGGTTTTTTCCCTTCGACAGGATATTTCTCAATTTCCTCTGTAAGTTTTTGAAAATACTCTGAAACGAGTCGGCCTGGCCTGGATTGAAGAATGTCCTTCTCCCAGTAGCTGTTCCCTGACGAAACAATAATCTCATTCATTCCTGCGGCTGTTTTGAAGGTCAATCCTTTCTTTGCTTCAAGTGGAATTACTGCTGGTTTCTCTTTCTCTATATTCCGGGTGATAAGAATTTCTGCTGGCTGGTCTGTGTCTACAAAAAATGTTGCTGGAAACACCTTCAAAACATCAATTCTTTCCCAATCTGTTTTTTCGCCTGGCTTCAAAAGCATTGAAACATCTGGCATTTTATCTTTCAATCCCTGTCTTGAAAACCAGTAAACAGAC
The DNA here is from genome assembly GCA_023819255.1 of Candidatus Omnitrophota bacterium. Classification (GTDB taxonomy): domain Bacteria; phylum Ratteibacteria; class UBA8468; order B48-G9; family DTJG01; genus DTJG01. The sequence goes on along the minus strand of JAMWBU010000027.1, from coordinate 24,409 downwards.
CTTGGTCCCATATAATAGCCAACAAGCCAGAATCTTGTTTCAAGTCTTATTGTTGCAGGCCCGTCTGCCTTTTCTGACACAAGAATTTTCAAATAAACTGGTTGTTTAAACCTGTTCAACAGTGCAGGGCCCTGCTGTCCTCTTGGCCAGGATGTATAGTCATCGCCTGGTTCAAGATTCAGGTCTGTCGTCAGATACATCAGGTCTATCACCCTGCTGCATGACGGATAAATATCACTGCCTTTTTTCAGAATAATTATTGCTTCTCCTTTTTTTAAATCAACAGACATCTTCTGGTAAACATAATCAGTGTTGTGGTATGCCCAGGCTCTTTGTATCTGCCATTTTCTATCCATAGGAAAATACTTGAAGCCGTCTTTGTGGCCGAATTCGCAGTTAAAAACTGTTTTCTTATTCTGGGTAATTTCGATGCTGAAAAGGCTATTGAAGTTGTATGCGGATTCATACCTTACCCACAGATTATACCTTCCTGCTTCTTCAACAATAATCTTTTTTGTCGCGATTGCCTGGCTGCTTTTTTCATCATCTTTTATCCTGTCACCGCTCCAGGTGGCAGGTCGGGCTGGAAAATATCCCTCAAATCCTCTGATAACCTTCCATCCTGATATAAGATGAAAATCCTCTGCCTCAATGCATATTTCTGCTGCAAAACATACCTGAACAAAAAATAGAACCAGCGCCATAATTTTCATTTCACTCTCCTATTTCAAAAAATCTTTTTTCACAATTTCCTCCGGAAGAAGCAATTTCTCTGCCGATGGAGCAAGATACGGCACAACATACAGACAATTAACCTCTATGCCTTTTTTTAACATCGTAAGAATTTCTTCATCTGAAAAAGGATCCTTCACCTTCCAGGGATTTTTTCCTTCTGGAACATTCCATCTTGCTGAACCAGGGATTGTAACATCCTTTGCCGTGTCCTGTAATGTTAGATACGCTGCAACAAGGTCAATCATCCGAGTATGCCTCATCCTGTATATGTGCTTGATTAAATCTTCGAAATATTTTTGTTTCTCATCAGCCTTTGCCTGAGTGTATCTTAAATATCTTTCAGAATATCCAGTGTACAAAATCATATCATAAATCCTTCTCTTTATTGCAGGGTCGTCTGTCATTCCCGGCGCCTGACCAAGACATCTATACATCCTTCCTATGAGATCCTGGCTGAAAAAAGATCGAATTTCATTACTGTCAATCCTGTATATCAACCTGTGAAATTTTTCCATAGGTTGTTTTGCGCTGCCAAAACATTTCTCAAGAAAGTCGTTAAATAGAGCTTCTATCCTTTTTGTCTCGTTCACATCCCACAAAAATCGAGAAAGCAGATAATTATCGAAGTCCTGCAGGACCCCAGCTATCTTCACTCCATCCACTGATAATGCGTATTTTTTTTCATAAAAGGAAGGTTTTCTGTCAGATATGTAATGTCCGATACTCTGGGTCTGCCAGGAAGTGCGCGGTCGCAGAGATATGTGCAGAAGGCATCGCTGATGCCGATAATTGCGGACTTCTGTTTCCATCCATCAATCAATTCATCAAGGGTATGCCCTCCTTTCCTCTGGTGAGTGGCGATATTCACAATCGCATTTGGCTCAACCCTAATAGAAGGAAATGGAAATTCTTCTATTGTGCCCACAATAATACCTGTATCGCTGTTTCCAGTAGAAACTTTAAAACTTGCGCCTGCGATTTTATAAAGATATTCAACAAATTTCACGACATTTTCCTCTGTTCTTTCTGAAGCATTTTCACTGATAAAAACATCAAACAAAGCTCTTTTTTCTTTCGCAAGCGTAACATCCTTCTTAGCAAAGGCAGAAAGTACAGTTAGCAATATTACAAAACACAGCAAAATAGCTTTTTTCATTTTCAGGTTAATTATGCTTGTATGCTAAAAAACTTTCCGATTCTTCATCTATAGCCACAGCAAATTATAATATTGCCAAAACACGGCATGGTACCTGTGTTGCCCCTGGTATTTTCAGCGGAAAGACACAAATTTTGACCTTTGATTTGTTTATCATTTCAAGATTCGCAGGATTGCAAACCGTCAATATTCGATTTTTGAAAAATTCGACAAAGATTCCTCTTGGCTCTTTATGGTTTTCGTAAACATCAGAAACAAAAAGATGTATCTTTTTTGAAACAAACCACTGGATTGCATCTTTTCCAAAGAAGTAGATTTCATTATTATTTTTTTTCTCAAGCGCGTTCCAGCCGGAATCAACAATTACCGCAGGAGTGTCAATCTTAACATCGCAGGTTTCAAGTTCATTCACATGGATTTCCCTGTCCCTGCCCTGACGATTCAGACGAAGTAAGCTAGCGTCTACCATAAAAAGCTTTTCCGCGGGATAATTTGAAGTGTCAAACCCATCATCAAATTCCCTGATATGACCTGGAAAATCGATATAAGTTCCATCCATCGAAGATATATGGAAATTATGGACATATGCGTGGTATTGCTTGCTCTTTAGAAAAATATTCACAGTGTATGTGGTAAAATCGCCTGGCACCGGTTTTGTAAGGTCTATTATGTCCATTTTTTACATTGTTTCAAGCAAATGCCAGAATGCGTTTGCAGCCATGTTAAAATTTTCCTTGCCGGAACCGATTTCAGGTTTTATGCAGAAAAAACCGGAAAAACACCAGCATCTCAAGATAGAAATGAGCTCTTTTATTTCGGCATTGCCATATCCAGGAAGCTGCGGCTCGCCGGAAAATAAAGCGTCATTAACATAGAAAACAAACCCCATTCTTCTGATATGGGGCGATATCCCTAAAAACGGTTTTTCACCAACAAGTGCAAAATTTGCGGGATTGAAGGCAAGTTTGAAAAAAGGCGAATTTACTGCGTCAATAATCTCCCCGCATTCTGAAGACCTCGCGCAAAACGTACCTGGCTCATTTTCAACAACAACAGTAATTCTGTTTTTACCGGCAATATCTGCCATTGATTTGAATAATGAAATCAACTTTTCCCTGTGGATTGCCCTGTCCTGTTGTAAAACATAAAACGAAGAAACTACAACATATTTTGTGTCAAAGATTTGCGCAAAATCAAGATATCTTTTGAATTCTTTAATAATATCTTCTTGCAAAATTTCAGAGATTGGATCCCTGTTTATATCAGACCTTATGCCAGAAATAGAAAATTTATTGTTTCTCAGAGTTTGCTTCAATATATCAATTTCAGAAGGCGATAGTTCAACAATTTTTTTCCCCCATACGGTATCAAGCTCAATACTCTTAATCCCCTGGCCCTGAAATATTTTCATCATTTCTTCTGGTTCCTGCGCAACTTTGCTGCCAGCCGCAGAAAGAGTAAAGTCCTCTTTTTTTAATCTCGCCTCCTTAATCTTGCCTCGCTGCATTACACAATCAGCGCAATTCGGGTTCTCACATAAAAAGGCGGCAGGATTGTTTTTCAGCTCTTGCAGACAGATTTTTATCATCTTTCTTGCATCAATGAGTCGCGCCATTGCATTGCCGATTTTTTCCATTTTCATTATTTTTTTCTCAAGAAAAATTCTGTCCATTCCGATAAAATTTCTGTGTGGGCCCGGAAACCTTTTCAAGACAATCGTCTTTTCAACACCTTTTTCATCAACATATCTGAACTCTTTCTCTGAAAGATATGGCAAATCTGCGTAATCCTCAGCTGTATGCAGCACTGTGTTTCTGTCCTGGTCAACTCCCAGCAAAAGAATATGTCCACCGAGATCAACAAGCTTTCCAAACGGAGTTCCTTTGCCGCAGGCAGTGGGCATCTTATCGTGGTCCCTTGTTAGATATGCTGCCTTTGCTCCCATCGCTGAAACAGAATGTACAGGATGGACGCTTCTAAAAACGCCTGGCATTGAACTGAAAACCTTTGCGATTGTTGCGTTTCCAAGAGGATAAGGCATCATAACAGTCCCTTTTTTGCCCACTGTTTCAATAAGCGCCTTTATCACTGCCATAGGTCCGCCATCAACCTTTCCTAAACTGCTCAACGAACTGTGAACCAGAACTATGCTTTTTTTCTTGAGACCAAGTTTTTTCAGTCCCTTCTTTATATCATCCTTTGTAATCGCATTTTTCATTTTTCATCCTTTTTTAATGTCATTCGGCCATCGAACGGATAAAATTTTTTGCCATAAGGAAAAGTTTTATGCAGAAGAGCAAAATGGATTCAAAATATGAAGTTTTTTGCTTCAATATAATCATAAATAAATTCTACTATAAAAAAGGGACAGAGCAAATAAACTGATTCTGGACCAATATCTCTGAAGGAACTAATACAGAATTTTCTCTGTAAGAGGGTAAGAGCCGCCTCGCGGATTTGAACCGCGGACCTGAGCATTACAAGTGCCCTGCTCTACCACTGAGCTAAGGCGGCTTTAAATTTTTTGCCGTTCTATTATAACAGTTCCATTTAGAAATTTCAATATGAATGCACTAATTTTATGACGGTCAGTTTCAATTAACAATGCCTCTGGATTTATCCTTCATAATCTTGAATTTCTTCCTTTTTTCCAGATACATTTTTCTGTCTGCCTCGGAAAGAAGTTTGTCAATAGTGGTAGACCTGTCACCATTGTATTTAGCGATGCCTGTGCTTATGGAAATTTGATATAAATTTGCGGTTTTCTTATTCTGCAACTTTATTTTTTCTGTCAAACGATTAATCAGCCCTTTCACTTCTTCTTCGGAATTAACCTCTGGTGTTATAACTACAAATTCATCTCCACCTATTCTTGCAACAATATCTGATTTTCTCACTGTCTCTGTCAAAATTTCGCTGAATTTTTTCAATGCTATGTCTCCTGTATGATGGCCTCTTGTGTCGTTGATTTTTTTTAATCTATCAAAATCTATAAAAAGAACATAAAAGGGCTTTTTGTTTCTCTGTGTTCTGCGTATTTCCTGTTCTGCGAGAACAAAAAATCCACGTCTGTTATAAAGCCCTGTCAATGCGTCTTTAAGAGTAGCTTCCCTCAACGACTGCTCAAGCTTTTTTAGTTCTGTAATATCTATCATAGCGCTGCACATACCAGTAATCTCGCCTTTTTCGTTTCTTTCAGGAATATCATAAATCGAAACATAAACAGGTGTTCCATTTTTTTTCAAATATATCCTGTCATACAACCTCTTTATCTTTTCACCCTTTAGTTTCATAAGAAACCTTTCTTTCGCCTGTTGCCTCTGTGATTGAATAATAAAATTAAAAATAGGTTTTCCAATCATCTCTTTTCTGGAGTATCCCAGAAGTTTAAGTTCAGTTTTATTTACATCCTTTATGATGCCATGGCGATCAACAATGTGATAGGCAACCGGCGCGTTATTCCACAATTCTTTGTACCTTTTTTCGCTTCGCCGTAAGGACTCTTCAATCAGCTTTTTGTCTGTAATATCAATCGCAAGTTCGAAACGGACCTTTTTTCCATCAATCCAGGTCAATGTCCTGTCAATGCATCTGTACCAGCGCTTATTAGCCCTGTTTTGAAACTCCCAGATATAAACACGTTTTGCCCCTGGGCCGAAAAGGTATTTATTGGTGCAGAAGGGACAGGGTTTGTCCAGATTCTGAAAAACCTTATAGCACTTTTTGCCGACAACATTGCCCAATTTCTTTTTCAGAGCAGGATTTATATAAAGAACCTCATAGGTTTCAGGACAGGTAACATAGATAAACTCATCAAGGGAATTGAAGATGGATATAAGCTGTCGGTATTCTTTTGTTCGCACAGACATTTTTTCTATTTTGAACAGGTCTATCGCACAGAAATGATACAATTATTCAATGTAAACTGTCAAAATTCCTGGAAAATCTCATCGCTTTTCAGGATATTTTTCTCCAAGGGCGTCTGTCTTTTCAATATTTCTGTAATCAGACAATCTTCCGTTTGCATCTTCCATAATATGTTTCCACGCCTTCTCGATTGCTCTTTTGCTTTCAGGAGCAGAAACAATATTCTTCTGACAGCGCTGGTCTTTTTGAAGGTCAAAAACACTTCTTGCACTGCCGTCTATGTTCATTATAATCCAGTGATTCTTATCCCTGTACCATAAACTATCTCCGTACCTGCAGGTAAGGTATTTCCTTTCCTGCCATTCGCTTCCATTAACAAGTCCATATAGATCTTTTCCATCAACATCAACATTTTTGATGCCTGCCATTGTGTAAATTGTTGCTGTCGCATCTATGTTATAAAGCAATTTACCGGAAATACCTTTTACAACCTCGGGGAAATGTATCATAAGGGGAATCTTCATTACCCCGGGATACATTCCATAATGTGGTTTTCCTATTATTCTTTCAGGATTGTCGGCAAAATTGGTTCCATGGTCGCTCAGCACCGCAACAACAGAATTCTCCCACATACCGAGTCTTTTTAATTTCTGTATGAAGTAACCAAACCATGTGTCAACCATTGAAACAAGGCCGCAATAATGAGCGACAGTATGTTTGAATTCTTCTTCGCTCATCTGGTCATCAACAGGCGTATACTTTGCGTGGAGAATAGTCCTTCCTTGATAGTCAGAATTGTTGTAATACATTTCAAGATAAGAATCAGGCGCCTTCCATGGTTCGTGTGGAATAAAACTGTCAATAAAAAGAAAGAGAGGTTTGAAAATTCTGTTTTCTTCAATAAATCTCATTGCCCACAGGAAAACCTTTGCAGTTGTCGTATCCTCCTCTGAAAAGATTCCAGTGAGATTTGCGACATTATTCAGCAGTGCATATTTCGGATAGGGCTTTCTTAATCTGTTGAGGTCTCCTCCGAATTTTGCGAACATTTCAGGAGTAACGCGAGAGGGAGAGTGATAAATGCTGCCTTCAATTCCTCTGACAAACTCCCACTGAAGAAAACCACGGGTAAAATTCATTCCAGCAGTGGTTTTTAATGCAGGAACAGAACCTTCGACCATATCAAGAAATATTAATTCTGGCGCCTTCTTCCAGGCATTTTCCAGTAATTTTCCGTCAACAACAATCTTCTCTTTTGTTTTATAACAATTATAGATATCCATAGCCTGGCATATCGAGCAATAGCTGACAACCATAATGAACAATACGATTTTTCTTATCATAATTTCCTGTAAATTCTTACACAGACACCGGTTTTCTCCTGAGGGCCGACCTTTTAACTGCCTCGCATACCTTTAGAGCATAAAGCCCTTCTTCGCCTCCAACCTCTGGTTGTTTATTGTTTTTGATGCAGTCGACGAAATGCCTTATTTCTTCATAAAAACCATCTGGCTGTTCAAAGTGCTTCTCAAAAACCTGCGAAGGATTATTGCGGAAGATATATCTTATATCCCTTGGTTTATCAAAAGAACCATCAACATCGCAAACAACTTTTTCAGCTGCGAATGTCAATTGTTCTTTGGCAAAACCCCATTCTGAGGCATAGCCAGCGCCTATACCTGCGATAGTACCATTTTCAAATCTCATGGTAAAAATGGCCGCGTCAATCTGCGGCAAAAATGCTGGCATAAAAAAATTCCCTCCTTCAGCATACACTTTCTTCACTTTTCCGAGCAAAAAACAAAGCAGGTCCACCATATGTATCGTGTTTTCCCTGATTGGACCTCCACCATCATTTTCATCCCAGAACCAAGCTTTTTCAACCCTGCCAAGGGCAAATCTTGCAAGAACCCATTTCGGTGTTCCAAATTCACCCTCAAAACCTTTTTTCAGAAATCTGTATGTTGGAGAAAATCTCTTCTTGAACCCTATCATCAAGAAAACCTTATTTTTCTCACAAACATCAATCATTTTTCTGCAGTCAGAAATTTTCGGCGCCATTGGTTTTTCGCAAAGTATGTGAATTTTGCGTTTCGCGAAAATTCTGGTGAAAGTAAGATGAGAAGCCGGCGGAGTGCAGATGCTAACGCCATCAGGCCTACCCTGTTTCAAAAGGTCATCTACAGAAAGAAAAGTTTTAATGTTAAACTCTGTTGAAATCTTTTTCAAAACCTCTGGATTTGTGTCAACTGCTCCAGTAATTTCAACATCAGGCATCTGCTGGTAATATTTAAGATGCATCCTTCCTATTCCAAGCCCCACAACCGCAATTTTAACTTTCATAATTTTCTCCCAATTTCTCAAGGTTTTCAAAACATTTTTTTGCAGCAGAAAATGGATCCTGATTCCACAATTCTTCATTGAAAAGTTCAAGAGAATAATAACCGCTAAATCCAGCATTTTGCAGCTTTTTCACAATTGTTTCAAGCGGAATGATTCCTTCGCCTGGAAGCACCCTGTCTTTATCTGTCAGAATTTCTCTTGGTTTTTCGGCGACATCGTTCAGGTGAACAAGGAAAATCTCCTTTCCTTTAATTCCATCAATATCCTCAATCTTGCTGATTCCGCAGTAAAAATGAAAAGTGTCAAACAATATCCCGACATTTTTCTGTCCGGTTTTTCTCGCAAGCATTGCTGCTGTCGGAAGACATCCAAGAAATCTTGCCTTTGCGAGAAATTCAACCGCAAGTTTTACACCATATCTGTCGGCAAGTCTCACTGCCTCAGCCAGACTCGAAATCGCCTCGTCATAATGTTTATCTTCCACAGGAGAAACAGAATCAGCAGGTATAACCAGAACAGGGACCTCAAGATATTTGCAAATCTCAAGATTTTCCGAAAACTCCCTCATTACCTGCTCTTTCGTTTTTCCAGAAGGAAACATCAGTCCGGATTGAAAACATGCTCCGATTGGTTCAATGCCACTGTCTTTTAACATTTGCTTTGCATCAGACAAACTTCCTCCTTTTGTCAGGTAGTCTTTCAGCTTTGGCAGCCATATCTCTATTGCCTTAAAACCTGCGTTTGAATACGCCCTGACATCTGTCTTGAAATCTGTCTTCATTGTTGTTGCTTGATTAATTGCGAATTTCATTCTCCTTTTCTGTTAACCGGGAAAACATAAAGTTCTATTCCATGCACCGTTATTTCATTAGAAGATTCATTACGCAATGTAAAAGTTTCCAATGTAACTGGAAACGATGTTATACCAGAATACAGGGGAAGGTGAACCTGATGGTCCAGCATTGTATGGCACAAGATAGCCATTGTTGTCATTGACGTACATAAAAATCGCCAGTCCAATCTGTTTCAGGTTACCCATGCAAACTCCCTGGCGCGCCTTTTCCCTTGCTTTTGAGAGCGCAGGAAGCAACATCGCAGCAAGAATCGCTATGATGGCGATTACCACAAGAAGCTCAATCAATGTGGATCCTTTTCTCCTCATTTTTTCTCACCCCATTAATTCATTCTAATGCATCATAGGTATGGGACCAAAAGTAAGAATTCGGATGTCCGTTTGTCTTCCATTGATAATACTCGACTAATTCGTCAGCAATTTGATGTCCTGAATCATTAACCCATTTAACAGCGCCATCAAAACTTAACACATTAAAACCATCAGGATACCAGTCGTTTCCTCCATGGTTGAAACCTGCATAATATGTCGATGGGTCAGCAATAGAAGGAATATAGAAATAGTCAGCAACTGCTATCGCTCTTATTTTCACTGCTCTATGTAATCTCGGCTTATCCCATAATTCTCTTGGTACAGGCGGTCTTGTGGGAGGATTTGTTCCTCCCCACCATGTAGTACGCGAATTCACATATGTGTTGTAGGTATAGTGGCAGAAACTCCTCTGTCCGGTAACTTCAAATGTGGATTTTATATGGCTTAAACTACCCCTATCTTTCCAACCTGCCCCACTTCCTGAAAAGGGAGATGGGCAATATAGTAGTTCTGGCTTTTCTAAATAAAGTCCCCTCCTGTTCTGTCTCCATCCTTGAAGTAAAACCCCTAAAGCGGTATATTTATTCCCAATTTGTCCGTCCCATAGCCAGTATCCGTGTGGTGAAAGATTCATGGGGAGGTAATCATCATTATCATTTGCATACATTATGATTGCCAGGCCTATCTGCTTTAAATTATTCATACACAGTGCCCTTCTCGCCTTTTCCCTTGCTTTTGAGAGCGCAGGAAGCAACATCGCAGCAAGAATCGCTATGATAGCGATTACCACAAGAAGCTCAATCAATGTGAACCCTTTTCTTCTCATTTTTCTCACCCCCTTTTTATAATACTACCTTTTTTATATGGAGATGTCATCAGGGACATGGCACGAAAGGGCAAAAACCTGTCTGTTTATTTCAGATTCTGTTAAAAGATATTCCTTGACTTTGTTTGTAAATATCATAGCAATGAGGCGTAAATATATTCGCCAAGGCAGGTATCTTTAATGAAAA
>JAMWBU010000027.1:0-14120 GCA_023819255.1 Candidatus Omnitrophota bacterium | reverse complement strand
GCCAAATTTCTTATCAATAAGCTCTGATATTGCCTCTATCCTATCAATTTCGCCTGCAGGAGGTATCTCATCAGACACTCCAAGTATCAGCCGTGGCATAAACATTTCTATTACCTTTTCTGTGAATGAAACCAGTTCTTTCAGGGGAAATGATGGAAGAAAAAAGATTGCAGGTATAAGGTCAAGCACAACCATACCGTCTGTTGCATTATATATTTCTTCAAGGGTCATATCACACATTGGAGCCGGTGTGAGCGCTTCAACGCCATGAAGACCGGATTCAACAAGATACGGCAGTATTAACCTTGAATTGCCGTCCCAGTGGCTGTGAACGAATCTATTATTTTCAGACATAAGCTGGCTTATTTTTTCCCATCTCGAGATCACATACTTTTTAAGGATTGGCGGAGGCGTAAATTCATTGGTAACATGGTCGCCAAGATTAAAAATCCTGCAAGGAAGTTTCAACGCTTCTTTTGCAACCCTGATATCCCGCTCATTGCAGGCCTCAATAAACTGTTCAAATTCCGCAGGATAGTCATTCAAAAGATAAAATGTGTTCAGTAACCCCGCGTGTGTTTTTATTGACTCGGTAAAACCAGCGCTGGTAAGGAAAATTGTCGGTTCTGCCCTGTCTCCAACTCTTGTTGCCGCTTCCTGAAATAATTCAGGTACTGCAGCCACATTAAGATGATTTATCATGTATGTCACTATTTTTAAATCTTCAACTGTCTTAACGGGAAATTCAACAATTCTCCTGTTATTCGCATAACCCAAGCCAGCAGGTACAATCTGAAAAACTGTTCTCAATGTCCCCTTTTCTGTCCTTGTTATGATCTCTGTGTGATTATCATCAATCCTGCGCTCAAATGTCTCAACATAGCAGCTGTAGTAATAAACAAGTCCTGCATAAGCGCCATATCTGATTGAGCAACCCAATCTATCATAGATTTCAAGATTTGTGAGGTCTGAAAACCTTTCTGGCAGTGTACCTTTTGCACGGTTGTAAAGAATCCAGGTTTCAAGGCGGGGCTGCCAGAGAACTTCTTTTGCTTTTTTTTCAAAAATTGCGAGATTCAACTGTTTTCTTGTCATTTGTTTCTCCTGTCTTAAAACCAATTTTATCCCAGTATGTTTTTTCTGGCAAAACAAGGTTTTGTGACCAGCCAAAAATCAGGACTGTTAAAATTAAGCCGTCTGGCATTCAATGATTGGTAGGAAAAAATTATTGACATATTCAAAATACAGAAGCGCCTCTCAATCGGGTATCAGAACCTTTGCGCCGGGTATTTTACCGTTCTTCAAGTCCACAACTGCATTGTTTGCCTCGGAAAGAGGATATTTCACGACTTCGGGTTTTACTGGAATTTTTGCTGCAATCTGCAAAAATTCAGCTATGTCCCTTCTTGTAACATTTGCCACTGACTTGATTTGTTTTTCCATCCACAGATGTTTTTCATATTCGATGCTTTTCATCTGTTCAACATCCCTGTTTTCCTTTCTAATTGCGTTGATAACAAGCATTCCGCCTTTTCTAAGATTTTTTAAAGCAGCAAGCACTGAAATCCATACAGGGGTTGTGTCAATTGCGATATCAAAAGGTTCAGGAGGCTGTTGCGTTATTTCGCCTGCCCATCTGGCGCCAAGCTTAAAAGCAAGATCCTGTTCGCTTTTAGACCTTGTGAAAACAAATATATCAGAATCAGGATATAAACACCTGACAATCTGAATAACAATATGTCCTGACGCTCCAAACCCATATAGAGCCACTGTTTTATCGTTTTCTATTTTTGCCAGCCGCAATGAACGCCAACCAATAGCGCCAGCGCAAAGCAGCGGCGCTGCCTCTGCATCAGCAAAAAACTCAGGAATCTTGTAAATAAAATCTTCATACGCTACCATAAATTCAGCATAGCCGCCATTAGCATCCCTTCCTGTTGCGACAAAATTATCACACAGGTTTTCATCGCCGCTAACACAATATCTACATTTCCCGCAACTACTAAAAATCCATCCGACTCCAACCCTTTCTCCTTCTTTAAACTTTTTAACAGATTTACCGCGTTTAACAACTCTTCCCACAACCTGATGGCCGGGAATAATGGGGAAGGAAGACGGCAAAGTTCTTCCTTCAATTTCATCAAGGTCTGTTCTGCAAACACCACAGGCAGAAACTTTTATAAGAACCTGATTCTCCTGTGGTTCAGGCACAGGTATATCAAGCTGTTTTAATGGTATCTCTCTTGAAACATTCACAACCTTCTCAAGCACCATTGCCTTCATTTACTTTCATTCCTTTCGATAATAGCGACTCCCTTTGATTTCAAATATCTTTTTAATGCCGGTATCGAAATTATTCCAAAGTGAAATACGCTTGCCGCAAGAAGTATTGTTGCTCCTGCCATAACCGCATCGTAGAAATCTTCAAGGTTTCCTGCTCCACCTGAAGCGACAACATCAGCAGAAACAACGCTTTTTATTGCCCTGATTATCGGCAGGTCATAGCCCAATCTTGCTCCATCGCCTCTTTTGCTTGTGGGAAGAATTACAGATACACCGTATGCGTCAACTTCTTTTGCCCATTCAACTGCGTCTTTTCCTGTCGGCGTTCTTCCTCCATCAATATACACTTCATAACCCGATGGCATCTCCGGATTATGGTCAACATCGATCGCAACAGTAATTCTTTCAGAGCCAATTTTTTTTACCAGATCTCTTATTAAAAAAGGATTCCTGAAACCAGCAGAAGCAATCGAAATTTTGTCGGCGCCAGATTCAATAACTGTCATTGCGGACTCGATGTCAGAAATTCCGCCACCAACAGTGAAGGGAACAGTCACAACCTCAGCAACTTTCTTCACAACATCAATCAAGGTTCTTCTGTTCTCAATTGTGGCGGTAATATCAAGCAATGCAATTTCGTCAGCTCCCTGCTTACAGTAGGCAATCGCGCATTCCACAGGATCTCCTGCATCCTTGATATCAACAAAATGAACACCCTTGACTACTCTTCCGTTCTGCATATCAAGACATGGCATAATTTTTACTGACTTTTCCATTTTTTGCCTCCTATTTGCCCATTATGAAGTAAGTGGCGAAAATTATCGAAATTGCGTACATAATAGGATGAACCTCCTTATACTTGCTTTTTGCAAGCTTCAATACCGTATAGGTAATAAAACCATAGCCGATGCCATGGGATATTGAATAAGTGAAGGGCATTGTAAGAATAATTACAAATGCAGGTATAGCGGTTTCAAGGTCATTAAAATCAATGTTTGTTATGCCCTGCATCATCAAAAAACCAATGATAACAAGGGCAGGCGCTGTTGCTTCAGAGCTTATTAATGACGCAATAGGCGCAATGACAATGCTGAGAAGAAAAAGCACACCAACAGTGATGGCGCTTACGCCTGTTCTTCCTCCTTCCATAATACCAGCGGCTGACTCAATATAAGAAGTATTGGAACTTGCGCCAAAAAAACCGCCAAGCATCGCGCCAACGGCATCGACAGCAAGAATTCCTTTAAGATTTTCGATGTTTCCTTTCGAATCCACAAGATTTGCCTGGTATCCAATCGCTGTTACAGTGCCAAGTGTGTCAAAAAAGTCCACAATTAGAAAAGCAAAAAGAGACGGCAGCAATGTTAATTTCAAAGCGCCAGGTATATCAAGTGCTCCAATGGACGAAAAGTCAGGCATTTTGAAAACGCCCGGCCACTGAACAATACCTGCAAGATATGAAAGTATCCCGGTAAGTATTATTCCGAGAAGAATCGCTGCCTTAATCCGCAACACAACAAAAATAGCAGTGATAAGGATCCCGCAACCAGCAACAATCGTTGAAATTTTCGAAAAATCTCCGGGAGAAGGCAAGAGGGTGTTTTTATCAACAATCACTACACCTGCGTGCATCAGCCCTATAAAAGCAAGAAACATACCAATACCCACTGCGATGGCATATCTCAAAGGCGCAGGTATCGCCTTCATCACTGCTTCGCGCACTCCTGCGAGAACAAGAACAAACACAATAAGACCATTAAGAAAAATCAGCCCCATGCCAACCTGCCATGAAACACCCTGGCCCAGAACAATACTATAAGCAAGTACGCTGTTAAGTCCCATTCCTGCAGCCAGAGCAAGTGGGAAGTTTGTTATCACTCCCATCAGTATTGAAGTAATTCCAGCAGCCAGAGCTGTTCCAACAACGCACGCATTAAAAGGTACGCCTGCATCTTTGAGTATTGCCGGATTGACAAAAAGAATATACGCCATAGTAAGATATATGGTTAAACCCGACCTGATTTCTATACTCCACGATGTTTTTCTTTCTTCAAACTTAAAATATCTTTCTAATTTTTTCAGCATAATTCTCCTTTAACGGAAATTTATAAACTGAAATGTCAATAAGTCCTTCCTTTGATTCAATTTTCATCTTTTCATTTACTGGCACGCAACCCATCTTCAGTAGAAACTTTTTCTTTTTTGCGTCAAGAACATCAGATACCATGTGAATTTCCCTGGTTTTGTTTCTTAACGCGTATTCAATCGCCGCGTGGAAAAGATTAAAAAGTATTTTCTCTCCCATTTCCGATGGACAGAACCCATCTATCTGGGCGTAATCTTCATGGAATTTTACGCTTGAAATGCCTGCAATAAATTTCCCGCTTAAAGCGACAAACCATGCTCCATCTCTGTCAATACTTTCATAGCGAGGATAAAGCCCCATACATAACTGTTGAATAAACCATCTTGTTGAAAAAAGCCCCGCATTCAAATCAAGAAGCGGCCCTTCGTAGGGAATAACTGCTGCAGGAATAATTTGCAGTCTAAAACGCGTATCACCTCGAACGATGCGAATTTTATGATTTTTAATGTAACTGAAGTACTCAGCAAAAAAGATCTCTGGACTTTGGCCTTCAGAATTCCTGAACATAACCCGTGAACCGGTGATATAACGCCAGCCAAGCGAATGATACATCCGCGCTGCCACCGGATTTGAAGTGCCAAGAAATAGCCACTTGCCACCCATTTTCTCAAATTCTTTGATTGCCTTCTGGCAAAGAATCTTTGCAAGCCCTTTTTCTCTGTGTTCAGTAACTGTGGCAACTTCTCCGATCCCGCCGATTCTGCTGTCGAAAAGGCTTACTGTAAGGTGAACCGTTGAAACAATAGAATTTTTATATTTTGCTGCCAGAACTATGTCTCTATTGAGTTTTTTTTCCTTGCCGGAAAGAATAGACACAGTATTCTGGTTTGCAAGATAATCCTGACCAAAAATACCTCCCCAGAAATCCAGAAGCCTTCTTGAAATCTGCTCACCAGCAGGAACTCTTATCGTTTCAAAAGAGAAGTCTTTCCGTTCCATATTATAAGATACATTTTACACCTTTTTACCGCATATAGAAAAAAGTAAACCTTCACGGAATTTATTACGTCTATTTGTTGAAATGGTTCCTCCATAAAAGGGACTCCAGAAGACACAATAAAATTCTTTTGGGGTCCCTGATTTTTTTGACATTCATTACAAACAGGTCTTATAATAAACTGAAAAAATCAAAAAAGGAGAAAATGGAACAAAATAAAATGGTCAACGAAGAAAATCCGAAAGTAGTCCTGATTGTTGAAGACGAAGACACAATAAGAAAGATTCTTGCCATAGAATGCAAGAATAAAGGGTTTGAAGTGATAGAGTTCAAGGATTCTGCCGCGGCAATGACTCATATAGAAAGGAAAAAGCCGAAAATTGATGTTGCAATTGTGGATCTGATGAATTTAGGCTACGGCGGAAATCTCGGACAGTACATAAAAAATTACCCGGAGTATAAAAACACAAAGGTCATCTATTACTCTGCGCTAACTGAAAAACAATTCAATACCAGCATTCTTGATGTTCCAGACACATATTATGTGAATAAGGTTCCTGGAAGCATAAAAAAGGTCATAGAAATTGTCGAAAAAAAATAAAAAGGAGATACCATGCCAAACTATAACGATGCGCCGCAGGTTATAGATAACTTCATCTATAAACTTTTTAAAAGGACAAATCCATCAATGGCAATTGACTATGTGAAGCCAGTTGATAAGGAATCCTTTGAAAAATGGCGAGATTCTTTGAAGATGAAAATACGGGAATTATTAGGAAAGTTTCCTGAACCTGCGCCTTTTAACCAGCAGCTTTGCAGCGTCGAGGAGCTTGATGATTTTGTAAGAGAAAAATATCTGATACAGACAGAACAGGATTGTTGGATGCCTCTTTATCTGTTGATTCCAAAAAACAGCACAGGGAAACTGCCCGCAATTCTTTGCTGTCATGGACACGGACCTCATGGCAAGGATCCTGTCGCAGGAGTCCATTTCAGGCAAGCCGAAAGAATAAGCGGAATTAATGTCCATAATTACAACTACGGCGAAATTATGGCAAAAAGAGGGTATATAACAATTGTTCCGGACTGGAGAGGGTTTGGTGAAAGATGCGGCTATAATGATTCACCCTTTCCTGGCAGGGATAAGTGCAATGTCTATTTTATCCAGCATTTGCTTCTTGGAAGAACCCTTCTTGGCTCAAACATTTTCGATGGAATGAGAGCGATTGATTTTTTGCTTACCAGAAACAATGTTGACCCTGATAGAATTGGATGCATGGGACTTTCTCAGGGCGGAACAATGACGACATATATAACCCTGCTTGACGAAAGGATAAAAGCCGCTGATATCATTTGTTATGCGACAACCACAGAGCATTACGCAATAAACAGACCAAACTTTTGCGGTAGCCAGCTGGTTCCAGGATTATATCAGTATGCCGATGTTGGCGATGTTATAGGAGCAATAGCTCCAAGACCATTACTGATCGAATCAGGCGCAAATGACACATGCTTCTGGCTTCACTCTGCTCGGAAGGCGCACGAAAAAATAAAAATGGCTTATGAAGCGGCAGGAAAACAGGAAAATCTCTGGATTGAGGTATTCCCTGGCGAACACAGTTTTGCCGCAGGCAAGGCCTTTGAATTCTTTGACAGATATCTTAAAGGATAATGACAAAAAGCAAGAAAGTCGTCTTATGGATTACTGGTACCCTTATCTTTATATGGATACTTTTACCTGTGTGGCTTGGAGTGTGGGCGAAATATGCATCAAAAAAAAGGGTTAATCTTTCCTTCCTGTTAACCCTTCCCGGAGCAAGGATTCTAAATTTCCAGTGGAAAATAGCGGAAAAACCAATGGTAATTTTCAAGACCAGAGGAGAAATAAAAGTCCCCTGGAAGAGTTTTCTTTTCGGCGCCAATCAGCTCCTCGCTTTTCAGGCACCAGCAACAATCAATCTTCCCCGGGGAAAATCAAAAATAAACTTTTCAGGCCAGATTCAGGGCAATTTCAAAAAAGGAGAAGTGAACATTAAAGATGTCAATATCTGGCTTGAAAAATTTGGCAGCATATTTGCTTCGGGTCGGCTGGTTAAATGGGGAAAGGAAATATGCGAAATAGAAGGAAGTGTCAAAAACTTTGCGATTGACGAATTAAGAGATATTCTGGAAATTCAGAACCTTCCTTTTTCCGCGCTTGTGACAGGAAAAATCTCAATAACAATCAACAGGGATGTTGTGAAGATTTTGAAATTTGATATTGACTTTACAGACCTTTTATTTCAGAAACAAAGCAGCCCGCTTTCAGGTCACATTAAGGGAACTTACGACATCATTGAAAAAAAATGCCTTCTTGACTCTGGAACAATCATTACAAAAACAGGCGGAAAGGTGTCTGTAAAAGGAATGATAAGCGCAGAAGATTTCAACCTGAAAATAATGTCTGAAGGCATAAATCTGGAAGAAATCATTTCGCAATTGCCTGAAAAATGGCAGGAAAAATTCAAAGTAAGAACCGAACAAAAAATTTCATTTGACGGAGAAGGATTCTGGAAAAAAGATGAAGGGCTCCCATTTTTTACAGGATTTTTTTCAGCTCCTGGCGAGATCAATTATAACAATTTTTCTTGCTCTTCTTTGAAAATACAGGGTGTAAATCAGAATGAAATTGTTATCGAAACAAAAAATGTGGAAATAGGTAAAATCAGATGCGACAGTATAAAAGCAAGCATAGTCAGAGAAAATGGAAAATACAGATGTAATCTAAACTTTTCTTTTTATGACGGGCACGGAACAGCCGTGTTTCTGACATCAGAAGAATTTCCATTGAAGATATACGGAAAAACTGAAATTTCAAAAATCAATCTTCAAAAACTTATTCATAGTTTAAATCCTGAAATTCTTGTAACAGGCATGGTAAATGCAATCTGTTTTCTCGAATTTGGAAATAAAACATTTTCACTGCAGGCAAAGATTGACAATGTTCCAGCAAGACCTTTTTCACAGAAACTTAATATAGGCGCGGTAAAGGCGCTTGCAAGTCTGGGTTCTTCAAGTTTTGCTGGAAGTATTGGAAAACAATTTGGGGCTGGCAACTTTTATTACAGAAAACTCAGCGCAATTGTCAGTATCGTAGACGGGCAGCTTACAATAGAAGGAACTGCAAAGAAAGCAGAAGGAAATGATTATCTTGTAACCTCTGAAATTTTTGGTTCGGGCATAAATGTGCTTGTGGACAGAAACAACAATTCAATCCGCATTGAAGACCTCAAAGAAAGAATTGCAAGAGCAATGAAACAAAACAAACCGCAACTTAAACTTTCTTTTTTACAGGAGCCAGTAGATGGAAAAACAAACACTCGGTCTGATAGTTGGAAACAGGTCCTGCTTTCCTGAAGAACTCTGCAAGGCAGGAAGAGAAAGAATTATGAAAGTTCTTGAAAAAGCAAATGTTGAAATTGTCGCTTTATCACAACAGGATACACGATACGGAAAGGTTGAAACATGGCAGGACGCTAAAAAGTGCGCGCAACTTTTCAAAAGGAACGCCGAAAAAATCAGCGGAATCATCGTCACTCTCCCAAATTTCGGAGATGAACAGGCAATATCTGACACAATCCGACTTTCTGGACTTGATGTTCCTGTGCTCATACACGCCTATCCTGATGAGGCGGACAAAATGGATCCCCCAAGAAGAAGGGACAGTTTTTGCGGAAAAATTTCAGTATGCGCAAATTTGAGGCAATATGGAATAAAGTATTCACTCACATCAAGCCATACTGTATTTCCAGAAGAAGAAAGTTTCCAGTCAGACCTTGAAAAATTTCTCGCTGTTTGCAGGATAACCAGAGGATTGAAAAACTTAAAAATCGGCGCAATTGGAACAAGACCCGACCCGTTTAAAACAGTAAGATACAGCGAAAAAATTTTAGAAAGGCACGGAATATCTGTTGATGTGATGGATCTTTCAGACCTTTTTGCAAACATCAATAAGATGGGAAATGCAGATTCAAATGTTAAAAAAACACTGGATGAATTTGGTAATTATATGAAAATAAGAGGCGAAACAGCCGCTGTATTAAAAATGGCAAAACTTATATGTGCAATCCAAAACTGGATAGAAGAAAAGGAATTAAAAGGATTTGCATTCCAGTGCTGGACATCCATTCAGAACAACTTTGGTATATTTCCATGCGGAGTGATGAGTTATTTCAGCCACAAAATGACGCCTGCAGCCTGCGAGGTTGATGTGACAGGCCTTGTTTCAATGTACATCCTGCAACTGGCGTCGCAGAAACCGAGCGCGATTGTCGACTGGAATAATAACTACGGAAACGATCCAGATAAAACTGTTCTTTTTCACTGCAGCAATTTTCCGGTAGAAATCCTCGATAAACCCATTATGACACATCATGTAATACTTGAACAGACAGTTGGAAAAGAAAAAACATTTGGCGCGGTCGAAGGGAAGATAAAACCAGGACCTGTGACATTTTTGCGGCTTTCCACTGATGACTGTTCCGGAGAGATTATGGGTTATGTTAGCAAAGGGACAATGACTGATGACCTATTAAAGACATTTGGGGGAGTTGGGGTCGCAAAAATTGATAACCTTCAGGAGTTGCTTAAACTGATCTGCGAAAATGGTTTTGAACACCATGTGGCGATAAATCTTTCAGATCGGTATGAAGCAATATACGAAGCCCTTGCGAAATACAAAAACTGGGATATCTACCCTCACCAATGACACTTTTTCTGATATGCTTGATAGATGGAATGATATGCAAGTTTTGAAATAGTGTCTGAATTCATTGAAGATGTTTGAATCGGCGGCAAAATTTCAAGAGATACCTCAATCGAATGGATCCTTAAAAAATTCATGAAGTGAGGGAAAAACCTCATATCGCCATACCAGAAAACAAGGTCGCGATTTTCTTCATTTACGGATTTTCCGTTTATTGAAACATAGCAGACACAAACTGGAAGAACATCAACACCGCAGGATATTGCGGAACGAAAAAGGGTTTTTTTAAAAGGAAGTATGCTTTCGCCATTTGTGCTTGTGCCTTCAGGAAAAAGAACAACGCTCAATCCATCTGACAGAACAGACGAAACTGTCTCAAGATCTCTCAAGAGCCTGGTCTTCTTTCGCCTTTCCACAAACAAACTTCCACCCATTCTTGCGAGAGTTCCAAGAAAAAAATCTTTTGCAATCTCCACTGATGTGACAAAACAGGCAGGAAAAATTGAAGATATTACAACAACATCCGTGTAAGAAAGATGGTTGCTGACAATCAAATAAGTTTTGCCAACAGGCTGAAAATTGCTTTTCTTTACAATTCTTATACCAAGAAGCTTAAGCGCCATTCTGGTAAAATAAGAGCGATTGAAACAAAGATTTCTTCTTCTGCTTGTGGGCTTTGAAAAAATCAGGATAATAACTGATACAGCAATATAAGCGAGAATTAAAGCAAATATCGAACCGAACTTTAAAAAAAATTTTAGTTTATCCATTTAGCTGAAAATATTCAAGAATTCGCATTCTGGCTTAATCAATTCTTGAATACAGCAATCATTCAGAAATCCTGTATCTTCTTTCAATCTCTTTTGTAAGATTATTTAAGTCAAGCAGGGTAAAGAAATCAACGCATTGGAACGCCTTATCGAGAGCAGGCTCTCCGCAAATAAACGCGCCTGCCTTAATATAAAAAGAGAGAAGTGGTGGCATCAGTTTTTTAACATAAGCAACCTGCTCGGAATCGTATTTCAAACCGGCTGCGTATTCAGAAAAAGACGGTATTCTGAAATTTTTGCGCGGAGTAACAAGTAATTCATCAGGCGCTTTATGGTTTTTCATCAAATACAGATAAAGCAGAGACGCTTCTTTTATATCGGTTGTTTTAACGCTTGAACATCCAAAAAGATATCTTGCGTTGCTGGCTCGAATGTATTCAACAAGCCCGCGCCATAAAAGCCCTATTATAACGCCTGTTCTGTATTCTTTGTCCACACAGGCCCTTCCAAGTTCAAGTTTAATATCTGGCAGACGCAAGATGTTGTTGATGTCAAATTCCTGAGCAGAATAAAACTTTTTCGAAAAACTTGAAAGGTTGAGTCTGTATGTACCCACATACTTCTGCTTCTCTTTGTCAAAGACAACAAGATGATCGCAGATGAAATCATAAATATCAACATCTGAAGGAAGCACAGCGTTTTTCTCGAGGATCTCCTGATAGAAAACCTTGAATCTCAATCTTAAAATATTTTCAAGCTCCCTGGCGGTTTCGACTGTTTTGATGATGAAGTTGCCTTTTTCGATAAAAATCTTTATTTTGGGTTTGAATCTGCCAAACTTAAGCTTTGATATGTGAAAAATCTTGGTTCTGTGAATCTTTTTCATGGCGCTTCCAATACTCTTTATCTTTCTCAGCGCAGTTTTGCTTCCAGCGATTCTTCTTCTCACAGAACCTCTAAATTTACTTTTTATTTTATGTATTCTGCGACTTTTTGCTTCTTTCATATATTATATTTTATCACAAAATCGGCCTGTTTTTACCTTTATGTTATAATCAAGAAAAACAAGACATAAAGGTTAGAACAATGTACGAGATTTTTATTGGAATTGATATTGGAACCCAGGGTGTCAGAGTCATATGCCTTGATGCCAGCGGACAGGTCAAATCAAATAGCGAAATTGCTTTTGATAATTCACCGCATCAGAAACCACAGCAATGGCACCAGCAAAATCCGCTTGACTGGTGGAAATATGTTGCGCTGTGCTTGAAAAAATCGTTGGCTGAAATTAATCCGGAAGAGATTTTAGCAATTTCTGTATCCTCGACATCCGGAACCGTCTGCTTTCTGGATAAAACCTATTATCCGCTTATGCCCGCCATTATGTACAATGACAGAAGGAGCGAAAAACAGGCAATAACCTTGAACGGGGTTCTCAAAAACCTGACTGAAAAACTGGGATACAGGTTTAATTCATCTTATGCTCTTGCAAAAATACTGTGGGTAAAAGAGAATATGCCGCAAATTTTTGAAAAAACTTTAAGAATTGTTCATGCGGCGGACTTCATTACAGGAAAATTAACAGGAAATTTCTGTGTGAGCGACTATACAAATGTGTTGAAAACAGGATATGACTTGATCGATGGGAAATGGCCGGATGAAATTGAAAAAATTCTTGGCATATCAAAAGAAATCTTGCCCGAACCTGTGGCATCAGGCGCTGTGATAGGGGTTGTTTCGGTTAACTGCTCAAATGAAACAGGACTTCCGCCTGGCGTACCTGTGGCAGCCGGAATGACTGACGGTTGCGCCTCTCAGGTGTCCACAGGCGCGGTATTTCCAGGAGAATGGAACTCAACACTTGGTACAACTCTTGTTATCAAGGGTGTGACAGAAAAAATTCTCAAAGACCCTCTTGGAAGGATTTATAGCCACAGGCATCCGGATGGATGGTGGCTTCCTGGCGGCGCGAGCAATACCGGTGGAGAATGTATTATAAAAAAATTTGATAAAGCAAAATGGGAATCTTTAAACAATAAAGCGGAAAAAATAGTACCCGGTAAACATATTTGCTGGCCGCTTGCTGTAAAAGGAGAAAGATTCCCGTTTGTTAACCCGGATGCCAGGGGTTTTGAGCCAGAAGATTGTGATGAGGAAACTCTTTATGCCGCGTATCTTGAAGGAGTCGGATACATTGAAAAACTTGCTTATCAAACCTTGCAGGAACTTGGAGCTGAAGTAAAAGAAATAATAAGAATAGCTGGCGGCGGAACAAAAAGCAATATCTGGAACAGAATAAGAGCATCTATTCTGGAAAAAACTCTTGCCCTGCCGGCAAATACTAACGCGGCCGCAGGTGCGGCAATCCTTGCCGCGTCGCGCACTTATTTCAAAAATCTAAACCAGGCGTGTGAAAATATGGTGAAAATTATCCGGTATTATGAACCCGAAAAAACATTGATCAATGCCTATCAAGACCTGTATCAAAAGTTTCTTCAGGAATTGAAGAAAAGAAACTATATTAAAAAAGGATTTTGAATGTCAATTTTCAAGGCATGCGATATAAGAGGCAGATACGGAGTTGAACTGACAGAAGAGATTGCATACAAAATTGGAAAAGCCACTGGAACCGTTTGCAGGGATAAAAAAATTGTTGTCGGCGGCGATTTAAGAATCAGCACTCCGAAATTAAAACAGGCATTAACTGACGGCATTATTTCTTCCGGATGCAATGTCCTTGATATAAACACAGTGCCAACACCAGTTTTTTATTTCGCTCTGAAGCATTACTCACTCAACTGCGGGGTTCAGGTTACTGGGTCTCACAATCCTCCAGGTGATAACGGAATGAAGATAGTGTTGGGGAAAAGCCCGATTACGCCGGAAAAAATAAAGATGATACAGAATCTTGTTGAATCTGAAAAATTTGCAAATGGCTGCGGAAATGTTTTTGTTAAAAACCCTGTGGGCGAATATAAAAACTACATCAAGGCATTTTTTGAAAAAGGGAATCTCAGGATTGTTGTTGACGCTGGAAATGGGTGCTTGTGGAAGCTTGCGCCTGAAATCCTCGGAGAACTTGGATATCAAACAGTTAAACTTTTCTGCGTACCTGATGGCACATTTCCAAACAGACATCCAAATCCTGCTATAAGTAAAAACATAAGAGAATTGCAGAAGAAGGTTGTTGAAACAGAATCAGATTTTGGGGTCGCTTTTGACGGAGATGGAGACAGAGCG
>JAMWBU010000071.1 GCA_023819255.1 Candidatus Omnitrophota bacterium | reverse complement strand
GCGAGAAGTTTGTTTTCAACAAAAAAATTTTTATTATCCACGATGCCCACGAAAAAACAATAAAATGGGTCAGAATAAGAAATCTTGAGCAGGAGAAAACCGATGAGTGAAGATGTTTTGAAAAATGATAAGAAGAATAAAATTGAATGGTGGAAATCTCAAGGAATTGAACCATACGGCAGAAAATTCACAAGAGAACCCGTAGCCAGTTTGACGCCTGATAGAAAAGGTATTGTTTCAATTGCCGGAAGGATTATGACGATTCGCAGGCACGGAAAAGCAGCATTTTGCGATGTAATGGATCAAAGCGGAAAGATACAGGTGTATTTTAAAAAAGATATTCTGGGAGAAATTCTATTTGAAAGATTTAAAAATCTTGATGTTGGCGACATTGCTGGTTTAAAAGGAGAGCTTTTTGTTACCCATACAGGACAGTTGACCCTGCTGGTGAAAGATTTCGTGCTCCTTTCAAAAATAATCAGGACCCTTCCTGAAAAATGGCATGGATTGAAGGATGTTGAAATCAGATACAGGAAAAGATACCTTGACCTTATTATGAATCCTGAGTCTCAAAAGGTTTTTTCACTCAGAATAAAGATACTCAACGCAATCAGAAATTTTCTTAACAACCTTGGTTATTTTGAGGTAGAAACTCCTATGATGCATCCAATTCCTGGAGGCGCAGAGGCAAGGCCCTTCATAACTCACCATAATGCTCTTGATATGGATTTGTATCTCAGAATCGCACCTGAATTGTATCTGAAAAGACTCCTTGTTGGAGGAATGGAGAAGGTTTATGAAATTAACAGGTCTTTCAGAAACGAAGGAATATCAACCCTTCACAATCCTGAATTCACAATGCTTGAATTATATTCCGCCTACGGGGACTACCAGGAGATGATGGATTTAACACAGGACTTGATTTCCTGTGTGTTGAGAGAAATTTTTGACAGCCAGGAAATAGATTTTGGAGACACCAGAATCAATTTCGGTTTGCCGTGGAAGAAAATCTACTGGGAAGATTGCTGGAAAAGGTTTGGCATAGAAAACTGGAGAGACAAAAATAAAATAAAACAGGTTTTTTCTGATTTGCATCTTGACACAGAGGGGAAAGAGGATACTTTTGAGTTGCTCGATCTTTTGTTCAAGCGCAAGATAGAGCCCGAGTTGATAGACCCGACTTTCATTATTAAATTTCCTGTTGAAATATCACCCCTTTCCAAAT
The DNA here is from genome assembly GCA_023819255.1 of Candidatus Omnitrophota bacterium. Classification (GTDB taxonomy): domain Bacteria; phylum Ratteibacteria; class UBA8468; order B48-G9; family DTJG01; genus DTJG01. The sequence continues at coordinate 4,391 of JAMWBU010000071.1, read as the reverse complement.
CCTGGCCCGGAGATCCTTCAATGGTTGAAAGATTTGAATTGTATGTGGGAGGGCTTGAGGTTGCAAACGCATATTCCGAGTTAAATGACCCGATTGAACAGAATGAACGTTTTATCAAAGAATTGGAGGGGCCAAGCGAAAGGCCAAAGGTTATTGATCAAGATTACATAGAGGCGCTTGAATATGGCATGCCCCCTGCTGGTGGACTTGGAATCGGGATAGACAGGCTTGTTATGATTTTGACAGGGAGTCTATCAATAAGGGATGTGATTCTTTTCCCTGTGCTGCGTCCTAAACAATGAGTTTTCAGAAGATCAGAACCTCTTTTTTCTGGCTTTCCTTTGTGACCATTATCTGTCGCGTCGCAGGTCTTTTAAGAGAGGTAATCACCGCAAAGTTTTTTGGGACAACAGGAATCTATGACGCGTTTCTCATCGCATTTATGATACCGAATTTTTTCAGAGGTCTTCTTGCAGAAGGCGCTTTGAGTACTGCTTTTATTCCTGTGGTTTCTGAATTGATTGCAAAAGGCGAGAAAAAAGAAGAAATTCTCAGGATAACAGGCGCTGTTTTTACATTTTTTCTGATTTCAACATCAACTCTATATGTTTTTATTCTTTGTGTATGCTGGATATTGCAGAAATTTTTCTCATTGCCCGCAAAAATTGCCGATATAGTTTTTCTGCTGAAATTCACTTTTCCATACCTGATTTTTGTTTCATTGAGCGCATGGGCAATGGGAGTTCTGAACGCAAGGCACAGGTTTGTTCTTCCTGGATTGAATCCCATCGTTCTTGATTTCTGGTGGATTTTTAGCTTATTTTTCTTTACGGGTTTTTTCGGCAATACGCTTGAGCAGAAGATTTTCGGGCTTTTGATAGGCGTTCTCATAGGAGGCGCAAGCCAGTTTATTTTTCAGCTTCCTCTGGTTTTTTCAAGCCACGGACCAATAGTTTTTAATGTCGATTGGAAACATCCTGCGATATTAAAAATGATTAAACTTTTTGCGCCTGTTGTAATAGGGATGTCTGTCGGACCAATAAATCTTCTTGTTGATTACTCATTCGCTCGCAGTCTTGCTGAGGGAACTGTTTCTGCTTTGTGGTATGCGACAAGGATTTATCAGCTGCCCCTCGGAGTTTTCAGTATATCTCTGGCGACTGTGCTTCTTCCTCATCTATCCGGCCAGGTTGCGACAGAAAAAATAGAACAATTTAAGGAGAATATTCACAAAGGGCTTGAGCACATAATCTTTTTTCTTGTTCCATCAACGATTGGTATGATAATTTTCAGAAAAGAGTTAATAGAACTTTTGTTCAAAAGAGGTATGTTTTCAGAATATTCTGTCGAGATTACCGCGTATCCCTTGATGCTTTTTTCCATAGGTCTTGTCTTTTACGGCCTTGCGATTATCATTACAAGGGCTTTTTACGCGTATAATGATACTTCCACTCCTGTAAAGGTCGGGCTTATAAGCATTGCAACAAACGCCTTGCTGGATATGATTCTGATGAGATTTATGGGACACGGTGGCATAGCTCTATCAACATCTTTTGTGGGGTTTGAAAACTTTTTTCTTTTGTACTGGTTTTTTAAGAAAAAATTTGGAATTCTTGAAAAAAAAAGATTGGCGAAGAGTTTTTTCAGGATTTTGCTGCTGGGGTTTTGCTGGGGTATAATGGTTCAACTAATAAAGACGTTAATGTTGTCTTACGGCGCATTAATAACAGTGATTTCTGGAACTCTATCGGGTGTTCTGCTGTATACAGCAATTGCGGCAATTTTTAGATTTCCTGAAATACAAGAAACAAAGGTTTTGAGATGGAAAATTTAATCCTTTTCTTTTTTTTGATTTTCTCTGTTGTGATTCATGAATATTCTCATGGATTTGCCGCATATCATAATGGAGATGACACAGCTTATCTTATGGGTAGATTAACGTTAAATCCAATTGCTCATCTCGATCCCATTGGTAGTGTGGTTTTACCCATTTTTCTTGCATTGACAATCGGTGTGCCCTTTGGTTACGCAAAACCGGTTCCCATAAATCCATTGCGGTTTCGCGATTATCATAAAGGAATTATTATTGTTAGTATCTCTGGTTGCGCTGCTAATTTTGTTGCCGGTTTTATCTTTGCTCTTGTCAGCGGGATTACAGGTGGACTTGTTTCTCAGGTTTTTTCGCTTGCTGCCTTTATAAATTTCATACTTTGCTTTTTTAATCTTATCCCGATACCGCCGCTGGATGGTTCAAGATTGGTTGCGGTTCTTTTGCCTCCAACAATTGGAGGTATTTTTTACCGGATTGAAAGATACGGAATTTTTATTATTTATGCGCTGGTGTTTGCCGGGGCTTTCAGGTTTCTTGTGCCATTTTGTTCTTCTCTTGTGAACCACATTGCGGCTCTTTCGCATCTTAACTTTTAGTTAACTAACCGGGAGAATGTTATGGAAAAAACAGACTTTATTGAGCTTTTGCACTTTCTTCATATTTTATGCTGGCAGGCTCTTGGCAAGGTAGCAAATCCTGTAAGTGGAAAGCCAGAGAAAAATTTGCAATTTGCGAAGAGGTTGATTGACATTATTGAAACGCTGCAGTTAAAAACAAAGGGAAATCTTGATGAAGACGAGAAAAAAATGCTTGATAGCATTCTAACTGATTTAAGGCTTAACTATGTTGACGAGATGAATAAAGAAAAGTCCTCAGAAGAAAAAAAGGAGGATCCGCAAGCTAAAAAAGATGAACAGTCAGAATCTGAAGGAAAAAATAAGGACAATTCCTGATTCTCATGGAGTTTATTTATTCAAAGACAGGGCTGGAAAAATAATATATGTTGGAAAATCTTCAAATCTTCGCAGCAGAGTCAATTCCTATTTCACGAGACCACCTGAATACAGAAAAGTATCATTGATTAATGAAATCGCGGATATTGAGATAATTCCGGTCGCTTCCGAAGGAGAAGCTCTTGTTCTTGAGTGTTCGTTGATAAAGAAATATCAACCCCGGTATAACATTGAACTCAGAGATGGAAAGACATATCCCTGGTTAAAAATAACCAGTGAAGATTTTCCTTCCGTGCAGGTTATAAGGGAGCAAAAAAAACCCTATGATGAGTATTTTGGGCCTTTTACTGATGTTAAAGGACTCAAACAGGTTCTCAGATTTATACGGAAATACTACCCTGTAAGAACTTGCAGGAGAAAAATTGTAGAAGGAAAGACAGCCAGACCGTGTGCTTTCTATTTTGCCAGAAGATGTTGCGGTCCGTGCGCCGGAAAAATTGACAGACATCAGTACAAAAAAGTTGTTGATGGCATAAGAGCTTTTTTCTCCGGGAAATATAAAAATTACAGCAGGCAATTGAAAAAACAGTTGGATGAAGCAATAAAAAAATGGGATTTTGAAGAGGCAAAACTAATTACAGAAAGAATCGGCCTTCTTGAAAAAATGGCTGAGCGACTTCCGTGGAGGAGCGAGGATGAACTTCTTCTTTACAGGACAGAAAATATCCTGCCATCACTTGCTGAAAAACTCGGTCTGGGAAAAATTCCATCTATTATTGAAGGATATGATATTTCTCATCTGGGCGGCAGCAATGCAACCGGAAGCAGGGTTGTGTTTAAGGGTGGAATTCCATTCAGAGACGGTTATAGAAAATTTCGCATAAAAACAATCAATAAGATCGATGATTTCAAAATGTTGAGAGAGGTTATAAGAAGAAGATTTACGGATCCCAAAATGCAGGAAATTCCGGATTTGATTCTTGTTGATGGTGGAAAGGGGCAGTTGAATGAGGTTGTTGCAGAGCTAAGAGAATTGAAAATAAATATTCCTGTTGTAGCCCTTGCAAAAAAAGAGGAAACTGTATTTTCAAGTTTAAGCCCGAAAAAAATTTTCTTACCAGCGGATTCAAGAGAACTGCATCTTTTGCAAAACATAAGGAATGAAGCACATCGTTTTGCAAGAAGCTATCATCTAAAACTGCGTTCAGTAAAAAAACAATGAACGCTCTTTCACAACTTTTTACTCAACCGTGTATCTTATTATCTCAGGTTCCTTCATAAGACCAAAGGGAACCAGCTGGTATTGGTGACAAAATTCTTCACCTTCAGCAACAAACTGATAAGGTCCTGTCCATTGTGGATATTTTTGATAGAAATGAAACGGACCATGAGAATTTCTTCTGTGTCCAAGAACTTCTACGCCAAGGGTGTGTGGTTTTCCATCCTTGATAAACTCTGTTATATCAACACAGTTTGGCGGCCAGGCAATGATTCCTGTGCTTTTTCCATCCACAAGAATCCTCACAGCTGCTGCTTTGTAATCCGGAATATTTACAAAAATTTTCTGATTTTCCTTCACATCTATTTGTATCTGATGCAGATAAGTA
>JAMWBU010000026.1 GCA_023819255.1 Candidatus Omnitrophota bacterium | reverse complement strand
AGCGAACAATCAATGTCTGCCCTGCCATTACCATCAATCGTAAAGTCTATTTTCACAGATGTCTCACCGGTCTTACGAAATACTGACGCTATTCTTTTTTTCTTTGCCATCACTCCGCCCTGTAAACTGATATCATGTTTTTACCTTTTTCTTTTGAAACAAAAAGCGCCCTATCGGCATTTTTTACAATTTCTTCCCATGTATCGCCATGCTCAGGAAAAGATGCTATGCCAAAACTCATCGTCATATATACACTGCCATTATCATCAAGACGAAATTCATGTGAAACGACTCCGCTCTTTACCCTATCAGCGACCCTGTATGCTTCAAGACTGTCCGAAAACGGCAAAAGATAGATGAATTCATCTCCGCCAAACCTGCATATGATATCTGAATCTCGCAACAGCTTCTTAACGAATGCTGCGAATTGCGAAAGCAGGATGTCCGTCAAAGGATGTCCGTATTTGTCAACATAATACTTAAAGTTATCAAGATCGGAAATAATGACAGACACAGGAAAATAATTTCTCCGCGCCTTTGAAATCTCTTCCTTTATTCTTTTTTGAAAATACCGCTTGTTATAAAGCCCTGTCAGCGAATCTGTTATCGAAGCAAGCACTATTTTCTGATGCAATACAGCGCTTTCAAAAATGGATGAAACCTGTTTGGAAAAAATCTCCACCGGTTCTTTTATGTACTCAAAAAAATCTCTCTGTCGTCTATCAAAACCTACAACAGCAGTCGCCATCACACGGTTTTCATTCGCGAAAGGCACAATGGCGACCGTTGGAAATTTACTCAAGGAATATTTCTTGATAATTTCTTCAACCTGCGACATTGTTTCGCCTTCAAGAATTCCAGGATAAAAAGTTCTCACATGATAACCCCCGACTGATTTTCTGTAAGTCCCACTGACTCCGCTGTTGATAACAAATTCGCTATTTTTTACAAACTGCTTGAGCTCGTTGTCATTTATCACAAACACAGCTGTATCGCCCTTGAAAATTTTTGTTAGCACATCAAGAGTTTTTAATGAAAGATCTTCAACAGGCATTGCTGGCACGGCATCCATCTGAAATCGATGAAAAGCTTTCAAGTACAGATTGTAATCAATAATCTTTTTATAGTAATATTCCACGAGAGTAAATACAAAAAAAAGCAGACCGCCGCAGACAACCATAAGCAACCACGCCGAATTAAGAAGCATTTTTAAAGATTTAAGAGGTTGCAGGTACCCGGAATAAAAAAGAATCAACACGACAATTAATAAAATCGAGGAATACTTGCAAAGGGTCAACAGCTTTCTTTCTTTTTCCATTTAATTTATGTTATACGAAATTCGTAATAAGGTCAATCAAATCCTTGTTTGGAACCGTCAATGTATTTCACAATAATCCTCAATGTGTCCTCCGTGGCTCCCCTGTTTTCAAGAATCACCCGGAATCCTGCATCACCCATTTTTTTACAAACCTGCGGATTGTTTAACAGAAATTCAACCTTTTCAGTTAGTTCTTCAAATGAACCAACCTCAAAACCACCACCCGCCTCAAAGATTTTTTCCCATTCTTCTTCGAAATCCCAGTGAAATTTACCGTATATCACTGCATTTCGAAATGCAAGTGGTTCAATGGGATTTTGCCCTCCTGCCGGAACAAGCGAACCACCCACAAAAACAATATTGCTTTTTTTGTAAAAGTCAGTCAACACTCCGTATCTGTCAACAACAAGAACCCTGCTTTTCGAAGATGCAGAATTCAATCTCTCATATTGAATGCCTTTCATTCTCAAAATCTGATAAATATTGGTCCTGTCAAGAGCTCTTGGGACCACAACAACAGAAACATCACGATATTTATCAAGAATGTTTTTTATTATTTCAGCTATCGGTTCCTCTTCTCCACGATGGATTGAACCAAAAACAATCATTCTTGACTTGTCTTTTTCTTCTGCTGTTTGACTCAACTGATACGCCTGATCAAATTTCACGCTTTTTGAAATAAAAACTTTTTCTTTATCGACTCCGAGTCCAATAACTCGTCGCGCATCCCTGAAACTTCTCATAACAAAACAATCGACCATATCCAAAGTTCCTCTTATGAAAAATTTGAAAGCAGAATACCTCTTAAAAGATTTTTCAGATATTCTGCCATTTAAAACGATAATTGATGTATTGCGCCTTTTTAGCGTGGTGAAAAGATTAGGCCAGATCTCTGTTTCCATAGATATAAAAATTTCTGGCTTTATGGTGGAAATTGCCTTATGAACCGAAAAGGAAAAATCAAAAGGCATAAAAATCTTGATTACGTCACCTGACAATTTTTGCTCCGCAATAAGTCTGCCTGTTCTGCTAACGGATGAAACAACAATCCGCCTGTCCCTGAATTTTTGAGAAATTTCATATATCAACGGCAAACTTGCAAGAAGTTCTCCGATTGAGACAGCGTGAATCCATATATTTCTTGTATCTTTGCATTTCAACGTTGTTTTATTATAAACCCCGAACCTTTCAAGAAAGTCGTGATATCGCCTGTCCCTTCCAAAAAGCCGTTTTCCGAAAACAGGCAATGAAAAAAATAACGCAACTCCATAAAAAATATCATAAACTGCGCAAAAAAAATATCGCATTACTTTTCAAAAAGAAGACTTGAAGGGAAAAGGGTATCTCTTCCCATCAGGCCATCTGGATCAAAAACCTTTTTTATTCTGATCATGTCTTTTATACCTTTGTCGCCATACATCATCCTGAGATATGGATATTTTATCTTGCCAATCCCGTGTTCAGCGGCAATTGTACCTCCAAGGGAAAGGGCTTTTTCAACACAGCTTAAATAAATTTGTTTCGCAATACCTTTTTCTTTCTCATCGGCAGGAAACAGGTTAAAGTGAAGATGGTTTTCTCCAATGTGGCCAAAAAGCACCGTTTGTATTCCAGATTCCTTCGAAAACTTCCTGTAAAACGAAACAAGTTCTCTGAAGTTATTCTCCGGCACCGCTATATCAAGAGAAATCTTGGTAATTTTCAATTTTCGAAAATATGCGTTGATATTTTCAGGCAACCTGTGTCTGAAATCAATCAACCTTTGATAGGTTTTTTGTTCGCTACCCACCCATACATCTCTGGCGTTATACATTTCTGAAAGATTCAGCCAACGTTCCATTAATTCTGTTGTATTTGTGCTCTCAATGTAAAAAGCGCAGGTGTCAGGAGGTATTTCAGGAAAATCGTTTCTGAGAAAGAATAAACTCGCATGATCAAAAAATTCAAGCGTGTACATATCCCGCATAAATTCTTTTTTCGCGTCTGAAAGAAACTCGAACATTTTTTCCTCCGATGGAAGGAAAAAGATCATAATAAATCTGTCAGGAAGTTTATCTATTAAAAAAGCTTCAACACGGGTTATTACCCCAAGAGTGCCCTCAGAACCAATGACAAGATCTATCAGATCCATGCCTTTTGCTGAAAAATATCCAGCAGAACATTTAATGAGAGGCGTCTGATAAAAAGGTATTTCAAAACTCGCAAAATCGGTCTCTATCACTCCTTTCTCATCCGCGAAAAATTTTCCCCTCGGTATTTCAACAATCTTTCCGCCGCCTGTTATCATCCTTATTTTCAACACATATTTTCTGGTTGCGCCGAATCTAAAGCTGTATTCGCCGGAAGCGTTCGTTGATGCATTTCCACCGATAAAGGCGTTTCTTTCAGTTGGAAAAGGCGGATAAAACTTATTAATTTTTTCGGCTTCGTGAAGAAAATTATTGACGATCGCCCCTGATTCAAGAATTGCTCTGTTACCATTGATATCTATTATTCTGTTAAGACGTTCAACCGAGATTACAGAACCTTCGGTTGGTATCCTGCCGCCAACAGTTCCTGTGCCCCCGCCTGACACTGTTAGAGGCATCTTTTGTGAATTACACAAATTTACAACTTCCAGCGCTTCCTGTTCATTTTCAGGAATAAAAACCTTTTCACATCGACCTGCCGAAAAATTTGATGAATCTTCAAGATAGCTCAAAATTTCGTCGCGATGTTCCTTAACAATCACCTTATCTCCTTTCCTTTGAACCCGAGAACGATAATATGATTCTTATTTGCTATTTTTTTTGTCTTTTGTTGTTCAAGTATAATCGCCCTGTTTGACTCAACCGCTATGACTCTACCGCCAGCGCGGGCAAGATTTCTGATTGTGTCAGGGCCTATGGTTGGCAGGTCAAATCTGACATCCTGACCTGATTTTATTACCTTGATAACGCTGAAACCATCACAAAAATTTCCTGCTCTTTTTATCATATTATCAGTGCCTTCGATTGCCTCAACGCCAATAATCATACCATTCTTAATCGCCACTGCCTGGCCTATTCCACAACGGGCGATTGCCTTCGCGGCCTTCCAGCCAGCGCAAATATCTTTCCACTGGTCAGAATCCGGTCCTGATTCTGTATAAATTTTCGTTTTTGCAATATGTCTTCTAAAAACTTTCGTAAGCGGAATAAGTTCGATTTTTTTTTCAAGGAAGAAACTGACAAGGCTTTTCAAAATGTTTTCAGGATTCAAGTTCCGGATCCCTTCGAGGAATATTCTCCCTGAATCAGAAATCCTTTTTTTAAACAATGCAGAAGGCTCGATTTTTCCGGCGAAAACAAGCTTTCTTATCCGGCATTTTGCAATCTGCCGCCCAAATCCTTCGATATCTCCAAAATCAAGAACCACTTCTTCGGGATAACCAAGTTTTGTTCCAAAGCTGAAAGCCACCGGGATAAACCCCATAATTTTTAGCTCATTATATGCGACATCTGATAAAACGTTTCTGGAAACGAAAAGTCCAACTTTTTCTTGCATTTCATCACCTTTTGAAATTTTTTAGCTCATACTCGACAGGGTCTCTTAATCCCAGTTTCGAAAATGCGGCGAGTCTTATTTTGCATGAATCACAAACACCGCAGGCTTTTTCCCGTCCCTTATAGCAGGACCAGGTTATAGAAAAATCAGCGCCCAGGTTGATTCCAAGTTTTATAATCTCGGTTTTTTTCATCAGCAGTAGCGGTGTTTTTAAAATAATTTTACCACCCTCAACGCTCTTCTTGATGCCCCTGTCAATAACCATTTGAAACGTTTCGATAAATTCCCGCCTGCAGTCAGGATATCCTGAATAATCGATGCTATGGACGCCTATTACTATGGAATCCGCATCAAGAGATTCAGCGTAGGCAGTTGCAAGAGACAGAAAAATTATGTTTCTCGCGGGCACATAGCTTGGAGGAATCTCTGAAAAACTGTCATTTCTCTGATACTCAGTATCTGTAAGGGTAGAAGGAAGCCAGGAAAGGTCTATATCAAGAAATCTATGCTGACATACAGACAAAAACTGTCCAATTTTTCTCGCGCAATCAATCTCTTTTCTATGAACCTGCCCATAATTAATAGTGATCGCATAAAGGTTGCTTCCCTGCGATTTTTCAAAAGCAGCCGCAACAAAACTATCAATTCCGCCCGAAATAAGAACAACGGATTTCATTTTATGCCCATAATTTTATGCAATTGTGGCCGGAGAAAACAGTTTGGTATACCTGCCTTTTTAATCTCATTACACAACATCTTTGCCACTTTCATATTACTGTCAACAGGTTGCAATATCAATGGTTGCGTAATAGTTCTGTCAATAAGGTCAAGATCTGCTTTTTTTTCAATAACATACTTGAATTCTCCTGCAATTTTTTTAAATCGCGGGTCATAACAATTTTTTAAAAATTTCATTGCCTGCCTTTTTGGGCTAACACAAATCCAGTCAACATCTATTTCTCTCCAGATTGTGCCGTTTGTTTCAACCGCAACGAAATATCCGTCCTTCTTTAAGAGATTCACAAGCATTGAAAAATCTTGGATATAAGGTTCCCCTCCTGTGATAACAACATTAGAAATTCTTGCCCTTTTCTTTGCAAGAATCCTGACCTGATTTATAATTTCTTTTTCATCCATTAGAATCTTTCTTTCAAATGCCTGAGGAGTATCACAAAATTTGCATTTCAAATTGCAACCGAAAAATCGGATAAAAACCGATGCAATACCCTGTCGCCATCCTTCACCCTGAATGGAACTAAAGATTTCGCAGATTTCAAGCATCTTTAATATAGCATCCCTTCATGATAAGCAGTTTCGTACATTGCGACTATATTTTCAGGAGGAGTTACAGCCTGCAGATTATGGCAGGGACCAAGAAAATATCCACCATTTTCACCAAAAATTTTAATATTTTCAATAACCTCTTTTCTCACTTCTTCAATGCTTCCAAAAGGCATCGTATATTGATTATCCATTGCTCCGTGAAAACATATTTTCTCACCAAAATCCCTTTTCAAGGAAACCCTGTCCATATTCCTGCACCGCCACTGCACCGGGTCAAGAACATCAACGCCACATTCAATCAGGTCGGGAATAATGTCTCTTATTGCTCCATCGCTATGAGTTATTACATATGCTCCATTCTGGTGCGCCAGATCCATCATCTTTTTCATTCTCGGAAGAAAAAATTTTCTTATGCAATCGGGCGAGAACAAAAGCGATTCCTGAGAACCAAAATCCTCTGCAACCATTGTTAAAAGCACTTTTCCAGGAATCTGTTGATATATTCCCTCTGTGATACGGTAATACAACTGAAATATCTGTTCCATGCAATAATCAACAATATCAGGTTTTTCCACCAGATCCATCATTGCCATTTCAAGACCTCTCAGCTGTGTATAACGGAGGAACGGTTCCATTCCTCCTCCCCATATCGGCAGGTGTTCCTTTCCCTGAATCTGCTTTCTTATCACAGAAAAATCAAACCAATCAATCGAAGGAAATGTGTAATTTATTCTAATTTCCTTAAGTGTTTCAAATTCAGCAAGAGGATGATATACACACTCTGAATAAATCCCTGTTCCATATGAAACATTCTTAAACCCGCATCCAAAAAAATCGTAGCCTTCTTCAATTCTAGGTCCAGTATAATCAGGAAAAACACTTGCAAACTCGTCGATGTGAAGTTTTTTGAAAAGTTCAGAATTTTCAGAAATTCTCAGATGTTCTTTCACTTTTGAAAGTGTTTCCTTTGTCGCTCTCCAGAATAACGGAATTCTGTCAGGCTTCTGTCTTTTTAACACTGCCGTCCATCTTTCGACAGACGTCATACTATCTTTAATCATGTAAACTCCTGTGTTTTTAATTTATTATACCATAAAAATAAAACCCATTTTGCTAAAAATTTGACAAATTTATCGCAAAGGTTTTTAATTATTAACCATAAAATAACAGACAAGCAGGAGGTGAAAAATTGGACCTTGTCGCAAAGAAAATTTTTCTGACCAAAGGCGTCGGCAAAGACACTGAGAAACTGACAAGTTTTGAAAGAGCATTGAGAAACGCTTCTATAGCGCAGTTTAACCTTGTATCAATCTCAAGCATCTTTCCGCCTCACTGCAAACTCATTTCAAAAACAGAAGGTCTTTCATATCTCAAGCCCGGTCAGGTACTCTATGTGGTAATGAGCAAAAACGCCACCAATGAACCGCATAGATTAATAACCGCATCCGTGGGACTTGCCATTCCAAAAGACCCAAATCAATATGGATATCTCTCAGAACATCAAAGTTACGGGGAAACAGAAGAAAAAGCAGGCGATTATGCGGAAGACCTCGCAGCCACAATGCTTGCGACAATTCTGGGACTTGAGTTCGATCCAAACTCATCCTATGATGAAAAAAAACAGATATGGAGAATGTCAAATCAAATCATTAAAACAACCAATATCACTCAATCAGCAATCGGTGACAAGAGCGGACTGTGGACGACAGTAATCGCCGCTGCGGTCCTTGTACTATAATAAAATTATGAACAAAGCCCTTCCATACACTTTCGGCGGATTGGAAAAAATCTCTCTGAGCGGAGCGAGATTTGTTATACTTCCTGTTCCTTACGAAGCGACTGTCTCATTCAAACCAGGAACCAGATTCGGGCCTGAATCAATATTGCTTTCGTCAAGATACATGGAATTATATGACGAAGAAACTGATTCAGAACCCTGGCGAAATGGAATAATAACATTGCCTGAAATTGTTCAGGAAATTGACAGCGCCGGCAAAATGATGAAAAAAATCAGTTCTATCGCAAAAAAGATGATTGAAAAAGATAAATTCATTTTCACGCTTGGCGGAGAGCACTCAATCAGTTTTCCTGTTGTAAAGGAATATAAGAAAAAATACCCGAATCTTAAGGTTATCCATTTTGACGCTCATGCTGATTTGAGAAATGAGTACGAAGGAAGCGGATCAAGCCATGCCTGTGTAATGAGAAGAATATCTGAACTTGGTTGCGAGATTTTCAGCTTTGGAATAAGAAGTATCAGTAAAGAAGAAAAAAACGTTCTGCCCGAGCTAAAAAATGTCCACATAAACTTTGCGCATATATGCAGAAATCAGACTTTGATTGATAAAGCCGGCTCTATTCCTGAAGGCGACTATTACATCTCAATTGATATTGATTGTTTTGATCCATCAGTCGTTCCTGACACAGGAACTGTTGAACCAGGAGGACTAACCTGGTACGAAGCAACTGGCTTTTTGAAAAAATTTATCGCAGGGCACAGGGTCGTGGGCGCTGACCTTGTTGAGCTTTCTCCATCGAATCATTACTGCGCTTCTTCATTTATGGCCGCAAAGCTTATTTATAAAATCATCGCATACATAAGCGAAAAATAGCCCACCATATTTTTAAAATCCTCAGTGAACTCTGTTTTCTTCCCCTCTTTCAGTTGTTCCACTCGCATCAAGTCCATAGTCCATAGTCAATAGTTCCCTTAATTCCAAAAATCCCCCTACTGTCCCCCTTTAGAAAAGGGGGAAATGTGGAAGGAGAAAATCCCCCTACTGTCCCCCTTTTATAAAGGGGGAATGAAAGTTGTTCCACTGCGGAGGCGGTGCAATTGGGTTGCCTATTTTTCAATCGGCGGGACATTTTTACATTCATGCTTTTTTATAATTCTTGGAGCAGCCCACCTTACCGCATTTGTGATAACCTTCAAAACATTGGAGTCATAATAAATCGGAAATGTCTCATGGCCTGGAGAAAAATAGAAAATCCTTCCATGTCCTCTTTCCCACACGCAGCCGCTTCTGAAAACCTCGCCTCCCGGATACCAGGAAATAAAAATTATCTTTTCGGGCGCCGGAATATCAAATCTTTCACCGTACATTTCAGTTTCAGGCAATTCAAAATATTCTGGAATTCCCTCTGCTATCGGATGAGATGGCTCAATGGTCCATATCCTCTCTTTTCCGCCGTCTCTCCAGTTCAAAACACAGGATGTGCCCATAAGCGATTTGAAAATTTTTGAAAAGTGCGCTGAATGAAGGCATATAATTCCCATTCCTTCAAGGACTCTGTTATGCACTCTTGCTACTATTTCGTCTTTCACTTCATGATGGGCGCCATGACCCCACCATATCAAAACATCTGTCTGTTCAAGAACCTCGTTTGAAAGTCCATGCTCGGGCTCATCGAGACACGCAAGAGACGCGACAATGTCTGATTGAGAATTAAGATGTTTTGCTATCACGGCGTGCATTCCTTCTGGATAGATTTTCTTTATCTTTTCAACCTTCTTTTCGTGCCTGAACTCATTCCAGACAACAACTTTTATTTTCCCTTCCATCGGTTCTCCCTGTTAACAATAATTTCGGCGGCTTCTTTCAGGTCAGATGCGATAAAATCAGGTTTATAATTCCATTTTTCAACCTCTTCAATGGATTTTGTTTTTCCGGATAGAACAAGAATTGTCTTCAGGCCCATACTTGCGCCGGTTTCAATATCCACATCGCTATCCCCTACAAAAAAAGCCTTATCCCTTTCAAAATCGCCATATTCTTCTATGAACTTTTCCATCATTCCTGTCTTTGGCTTTCTGCAATTGCAATTGTCTTCAGGAGTGTGTGTGCAATAGTAAACCTTAAAAATTTCAATCCCATTTTGTTTCAATTCTGACAGCATTCTTTCTGTCGTATCATGCAGGTCTTTCTCTGAAAACACATTCCTTCCAACGCCTGCCTGATTGGAAATAATGACAATCCTGAAACCATTGCGAGCAAGTGTCCAGAGACCTTCTATTGCCTGCGGCAGAAATTGAAATTCATCCCATTTTTTTATGTAGTCGTTCGGAGTGAAAATTGAAATTACGCCATCGCGATCAAGAAACGCTAATTTCATTTTGAATAAAAAGGAAGGGTTTCTTCAAAACCCATCATAATGTTCATATTCTGGACTGCCTGTCCGGAAGCTCCCTTCACAAGATTATCAATTGCGCTAACAACAACCAGAAGAGAACTGTTTATCTTTTTTACCCCTATGTCGCAGAAGTTTGTGCCCGCAACATTTTTTATTTCCGGCGAGATTCCATATTTCATAACCCGTACAAAGGGCTCATCTCTGTAAAAATCCTCGTAAATCTGCTGAAGTTTTTCTTCCTCGACATCCCGGTCAAGCTCAAGATACATTGTTGTCAATATTCCGCAGTTAACAGGAAGAAGGTGAGGAACAAATGTAACATCAACTCTGCATCCTGTTTTTTCAAGAATGTGCTGAATTTCAGGTTGATGGCGATGTTCTCCAATTTTGTAGGCGCGGCTGCTTTCATTGCCTTCAGCAAACAATAGTGTAACATCTGGCTTCCTTCCAGCGCCAGTGAAACCGCTCAAAGAATTGACAATCATTCTGCCTTTGATGATCTTTCTTCCGGCAACAGGCAATACTCCTAAAATCGCTGATGTCGGATAACAACCCGGGTTTGCAATAAGTTGAGCTTTTTTTATTTCTTCCCTGAACAATTCAGGAAGTCCATAGACTGCCTTGCCAAGAAGATCAGGAGAGCTATGCTTCTGATACCACTTTTCGTAAAGATTTTCATCAGAAAATCTGTAATCGGCGCTTAAATCTATTACCTTTTTGCCGAGAGAAAGAATTTTCGGAACAAAAGACATTGAAACAACATGAGGAAGGGCAAGAAAAACTATATCAGTGTTTTTTTCAATAATTTCCCAGTCAATTTTATTTGAGCAATTCAGTTCAATCGTTTTTGCGATTCTTGGATGCATGAGCGCCGCGCTCATATCAGGTTCATCGGGAGCGACAAATCCGGCAATTACTTCCACATACGGATGTTGAAGCAAGATTTCAAGAAGCTTCCTGCCAGCGTATCCTGAAATTCCAAAAATTGTTGCTTTCAGTTTTTTGTTTTTCATCAGTTGTCAGAAGTGGAGAACAAGATCAACGTTTTGTCCACTGGAACCTTTTTCTGGCGCCCTTCTGGCCGTATTTCTTCCTTTCCTTCATACGCGGGTCTCTGGTCAAAAGGTTAAATTCCCTTAATTTCGAAATAAAATCAGGATTGTATTTTACGATAGCGCGCGCAATCCCTAACTTTATTGCATCAATCTGTCCAGAAATGCCGCCACCCTCGCTTTTGACCTCGATATCAAACCTCCCATCCAGCTCTGTAACCTTCAATGGTTTAAGAACTTCTGCCTGCTGGGTGACAAGAGGAAAATATTGTTCAAGAGATCTGCCGTTAACGATAATTTTTCCTTCTCCCTCAAACATTTTAACAATAGCCCGGGATGTTTTCCTTCTTCCGACCGAAATTAAAAGATTTTCCTTCATTTAACCTCCATCAAAACAATTTTTTGAAAGATATTCTAAAACAAATTGGACATCAAGTCAAACGAAACCTTCAGATTTCTATACAGATCCCTGTAAAGGCTATAGATTCTTGTGTAGAAATCGTGGCTGGTCGCATCCACAAAAAACTCATCCTTTATGGAAATAAACATATCGCATGTTTTCTCAATTTCAGGAAAAACTCCTGCGCCTGAACCGGCAAGGAGCGCCGCTCCATATGAAGGACCCTGTTCAGAAACAAGTCGAACCATTTTTTCTCCGATAATGTCGGCAAGGAGTTTCATCCAGAATTCGCTTTTCGCGCCTCCGCCTGAAACTCTGCAATGTCCACCAGATGGAATTCCGATATTTTTCATTATTTCGACGCTATCTCTTATTCCAAAACTCACGCCTTCAATAACAGACCTCACAAGGTCGGATTTTGTCGTTTTCAAAGAAATACCAAAAAACACGCCCTTTGCATCTGGATCAGGATAAGGACATCTTTCGCCAGAAAGATATGGAAGAAAAATCACCCCTTCACAACCGGGTGAAGATTTTTCTGCAAGAGAAGTTAGAAGTTCATAGGGATCCTTACCTATCTTTTCTGCCTGTTCTTTTTCCTTTTCTCCGAGTGTGTCTCTGAACCACCTGAAAGAACCGCCAGCAGATAGCATAACGCCCATAAGATGCCATTTTCCCGGCACAGCGTGGCAGAATGTATGAAGTCTTCCTTTCGGGTCAACAAATGCCTTTTCTGAGAAAGCGAAAACAACTCCGCTTGTGCCAAGAGATATCGAAATAAGTTTTTCTTTTGTGATACCTGCGCCGATTGCTCCTGCTGCCTGATCTCCGGCGCCGGCAACTACAAGTGTTCCAGCCGGGACACCTGTTAATCTTTGAATCTCCGCAGATGTCGTGGCTGTTATTTCAACGGATTCAAAAGATCGTGGAAGCCAGTCCAGCGGTATTTCAAGGATATCAAGAATCTCGCCTGACCAGTTTCTTTTTCTCACATCAAATAAGCTGGTGCCCGAAGCATCAGAAACATCTGTGGCAAACTCTCCCGTTAGACGAAACCTGATATAGTCCTTAGGAAGGAGTACTTTTTTAATCTTTCTGTGAATTTCAGGATGATTATTTTTTAACCAGAGTATTTTTGGCGCTTGAAATCCGGTAAGAACCGGATTACAGGTGATCTCAAATATTCTATCTTTCCCGACTTTTTCATTTATCTGGTCACACTCCTTTGCAGTACGTTGGTCGCACCATAAAATAGCAGGATATAAAACACTTCCATCCTGATCAAGAAAAACCGAACCGTGCATCTGGCCTGTTAATCCTATTCCGGCTAACAAGGCAGGGTCGATTGTCTTTACCAAAGATTGAATTGACTCGACTGTTGCGCTCCACCATAATTCAGGGTCCTGTTGAGCCCATCCTGGCCTTGGTGTGACGAGAGGATATTCTTTGAGGGAGGAATTAACAACCTGACCTTTTTCATTTACCAGTATACTTTTGACGCCTGTTGTTCCCAGGTCAATTCCAATTACAAATCTTTCCATTTTTATATCTTTG
The DNA here is from genome assembly GCA_023819255.1 of Candidatus Omnitrophota bacterium. Classification (GTDB taxonomy): domain Bacteria; phylum Ratteibacteria; class UBA8468; order B48-G9; family DTJG01; genus DTJG01. The sequence goes on along the minus strand of JAMWBU010000026.1, from coordinate 12,887 downwards.
AAGCTTGCGCAGGATAAAGAAAGTTAAGATATCTTGCAGGCACCATTGCCTGTCTTGTATCTCCCTGGTGGACATAAATTCTGTAAAAAAGTTTCATTTCCTGACAGGCTGGAAGAATGTAGGTTCCTGAAATCTTTTTATCTCCTGTAAACTCGCTCAGACCAAAAAAGTTTGCGCTGAAAAGTCCATAGTTTCTTATATGCCACCAGGTTGGATACCTGAGATTTGCGGGGTGATCAAACACTGAAATTCCCACAACGATATCATCAACAGGCCCATAGTAATCACACCACTGCGCTCTTTTTCCCCAGCATTCATCCTCGTTTATTCCGCCAATAGAGTTTTCTAATGTTCCTTTCTGATTTGCCTGCATTGATGGCATAACCCTGATGCTCAAAAGCCCTGATTCTTTTGTATCCCTGAAAATAAGCTCTCCTTCGCTCGCTCTCAATATCGTAAAATGGTCTATAATTCTTGCAGACGCGGGCATATTGTAAACAGTTATAATTCTTTCCTCTTCACATATCTTTTTGGTTTTTGAACCATCCATCCAAAAGCTCTTTGCGTGCAATCTGCCAAAAACAGGACCAGAGGTAATTTCAATAAACTCTTGATGAACTGTCCATCCATGTCCTGTGGTTTCGCTCCAGTTATCCACTCCATTGATATCGCCATGCGCCACCCACAATCCTCTGTGATGTATATGATCAAGTTTTTCCGGATTGCCTTCGGCAACAGGCGGCCTGAGAACTGATTTCCCATTTACTGTTATCAATGGATTCAAAAATGGACGAACGACATTATTTCCATAATGGTAGGAAGAAAAATACTCCTGGCCAATCATAATGTCAAGTATGCCTTTTTCAGGTCTGTCAATAAATTTCACTTCTGAACCGTTAAACTTACCAGCAGTTAGTTCAAGCTCAACAATTTCATTCTGTTCGATATCGGGAAGTATCAAGGCAAGCTTTTTTTGTTTTATGTCAACCTGAGATGGAATCTCCTTTCCATTAAAGAAACATTTTGTTTCTGTTTCTCCATCAAAATCAATGACATAAGGACCTGCCAGCCATTTCCTCTTCTTGTTTTCAATACGCATCTTCATTTTTCCCTCCTGAAATTGTTAGAAAAAATTTGATTATTATTTTAGTTAAAGGTTTAGTTTTGTCAAAAGAAGCATAATAAACCTATTTTTGTCGCTTCTGTATAAAAACCTCAACGATTTGCAAAAAATTTTTCCTGCTATAAACTAAAAACAATTGCAGGAGGTCTAAATAAAAAATATGGAAAAGGTAAAGGCAATTATAATGGTTGTGGCACTTACTTTTATAGCAGGCGTATGCCTTGCCTGGGAATGTGGGAAAGCACCCCCTGCAAAAGACCCGCAAAGAATAAAAGCAGGCGAAGCGTTTCCGCCACTTCCTCTTCCAGCAACTCCCCTGAGAAGATCTGAGAGAAAAAATCCGCCTGCGCCGCCTGTGCTTGTTGGAAAGATTATCTGCGGAACCAATGAATCCTGGACAAGGGCTGAAAACGACATTGAAAACCTCTTGCGTCTGGCATCTCAAAGAATCGGGGTCTCATATCAGGCAATAAAGATAGATCTGAAAAAATTTTCGTTTGACCCGGATGAAGTACCAATTCTGTATATTACAAGCGTCGAACCATTTGTTCCTGACGCAGGCTCGATGAAAAAACTAAAAGAGTATCTTGAAAAAGGCGGGTTTTTATGGGTAAACGCTTCTTCTGGAAGTCCTGATTTTACAAAAGCAATGGTGGAATGGATCGATAAACTGTATCCTGACAGAAATATGTATGAGGTTTATAGCAATCATCCACTTCTGAATTGCCTGGAGGACATAAGTTCGGTAAATATTTCAAAGGAAGGTATTTCTTCCGCGGGAAGTCCGAATCTCAGGATACTGAATATTGGTTGCAGGGCAGCTGTAATACTTTCGCCGTATGACATTGGGTGCGGATGGGCGCTTCACACCCATCCCTGGGGTTTTCGATACGAACCACAGGATGCCATAAGAATTGGAATGAATATGCTGACATACTGTCTTGGCTGGATTGAATTCGGAAAAATATTTGGAATAACGCCTTTATATATGGAAAAGATTAAGAAAAGAGAAGGAAAACTGTACATCGGGCAGATAATACATTCAGGAGACTGGGACCCACACCCGTCTGCTCTGGGAAAACTTTTAAAAAAGACATCAGAACAAACAGGCGCATCTGTCTTTCTTGACAGAATAGCAATTGATTTGAAAAAAGATTCACTGAAGGATACGCCTTTGCTTTATATCACAGGACACTTTAATCCCAATCTTTCAGATCCAGAGGTGAAAAAGTTAAGAGAATTTTTGTTTGGCGGCGGCTCGCTTATTGCTGACGCATGCTGCGGAAGCAAGGAATTCGCGGATTCCTTCAGAGATTTGATGAAAAGAGTTTTGCCGGAGGCAAAGATTTCTGTGTGGGATTCAAAACATAATATTTATAAAGTCCCCTTCAAGATCGAAAACTTTCATTATTCGTACCCTGAAAAAAATCCGCCCCTTCAGATTTATACGCTTCAAGGAATACCGGTTGTAATATTTTCTCCTTATGGCATGGGAAGCGGATGGGAAGGAATACCCAGACCTTATACAAAAGAGATGGAAATGAATCAGGCGCAGCAACTCGGAGTAAATATTATTACATATCTTATGACCAATTGAGGATTAAAATGGATGAGATTGAAACACTAAAAGAGATTGCCAGAGCAAAAGAAAAAATTGTCGAAGAAATGCATAATGTTATAGTCGGACAGGATGAAATCATAGAAAAGATTCTCATAGGACTTTTTGCCGGTGGTCACTGTCTGCTTGTGGGAGTGCCTGGACTGGCAAAAACATTAATGATAAGAACTCTTTCAAAAATACTTGATCTCAGATTCAAAAGAATTCAGTTCACTCCTGATTTGATGCCTTCGGATATTACAGGAATAGATGTGATTGAAGAACATCCAGAAACGAGACAGCGCGCCCTCAGGTTTATACAGGGACCCATTTTTGCAAATCTTGTTCTTGCTGATGAGATAAACCGGGCTCCGCCAAAAACTCAGGCAGCCCTCCTTGAAGCGATGCAGGAATACCAGGTTACTGTGGGCGGAAAGACATATGTTTTAGAAAAACCTTTTCTTGTTCTTGCAACGCAAAATCCAATAGAGCTTGAAGGCACTTACCCGCTGCCAGAGGCACAACTTGACAGATTTATGTTCAGCATTTATCTTGATTATCCAGATCTGGAAGACGAAAAAGAAATTGCTGAACACGAGATCTTTCAATCAATTCCCGAAATCCCACCTGTTCTGAACGGTGAGAAAATTATCTATTTTCAGAATCTCATAAGAAAAATTCCCGTATCAGATTATGTGATTGAACATTCGGTAAATCTTGTGAGAAACACCCGTCCCAATAACGGAAAGTGTCCTGAGTTCATAAAAAATTATGTGAGCTGGGGAGCAGGACCCAGGGCTGCGCAGTATCTTGTTCTGGCGGCAAAAACCCGAGCAGGCCTTCGCGGAGATGTCAATGTTTCAATTCAGGATATCAGATATGTGGCGCAAAGTGTTCTGAGACACAGAATATTTACAAATTTCACGGCTGACGCCGACGGAATCGGTGCAGGCGAAATAGTAGAAGAACTTCTTCAAGAGATTCCTGAATCAGCATGAAAACAAGATGTGATTATTACTTTTCACACAATAATGGAAAAATCTTCGAGAATTTTAGACCCTGAAATTCTTGCCCGTTTTGGAAATATTTCTCTTGTTGCGAAAACGATAGTTGAGGGTTTTATTTCAGGACTTCACCGCAGCATTCATAAAGGAGCCAGTATTGAATTTGCTGAACACAGACAGTATTCTGTGGGAGACGACCCTAAATACCTTGACTGGAAGGTCTATGGAAGAACAGACAGATTATACATCAGGGAATTCAGAGAAGAAACAAATCTGAAATCTTATATACTTCTTGATTCCAGCAATTCAATGAACTACAGTTCACAACCAGACACCATTACAACAAAATTTATTTATGCCAAATGCCTTGCGATATGTCTCAGTTATATTATGATGAAGCAAAACGATTCAACAGGACTTGTTATTTTCGATTCAGAAATACAAAATTTCATAAAACCTTCTTCGACGCGCCAGCACTTCCATTTCTTGATTGAGAATATAGAAAACACTGAAGCAGGAAAAGACACAGATATTGGAAAAACCATTCATAAAATTGCAAACCTTATCAAAAGAAGAAGTTTGATCATACTCATTTCAGATTTATTTGATGACCAGGATGCGGTGATAAAGGGACTGGCGCATTTCAAGCATAAACATCATGAAATCATTGTCTTTCACCTGCTTGATAAAGCAGAAATAGAATTCCCGTTCGAAGGATTCAAGGACTTCATAGATATGGAAACAAACGAAAGAATTCCAGTGGACGTCAGGGCTATTCGCAACACTTACAGAAATGTTTTTAATCAGTTTCTTTCTTTTTATCAAAAAGCCTGTTCTGAAAGAGATATTAACTATGCGAGGGCTTTAACCAGCATGCCTTTCGATTATTTTCTTTATCATTTTCTTCAGTTGCGTTCGCGACCAACCTGAAAAAATATTATGGGATTTCTTCAACCAATTTTTTTGTGGGGACTGCTGGGAATCGGCATACCTGTTCTGATACATCTGTTTTCAAGAAGAAAATCTATCCCCTATTATTTCAGCGCAATTAAATTTATCAAACTCACTCAAAAAAAAACCATCAGGAGACAGAAGCTTGAAGAAATTCTTGTGCTTGCGCTGAGAACGGTTCTCATCGCATGTCTTTTTCTGGCAGTCGCTCAGCCAGTTAGCAAAAAGGCGTTTTTCTCCGGGAAAGAATCATGGGTTGTGCTGGTTCTGGACGACTCAGCGAGTATGTCTGCCAGTATGGAAATCCCGTGGTCCAATCTCAAAAAAGCGTCGGAGCAAATTCTTGCTACCTTAAAAAAAGGAACCCATGTTGCTGCTATTTTTACAAGTGGAAGGCTAATTCCTTTTTCGACATCCTGCCAGGAAATAGCAAAGCAGATTCGCGAAAATCCTGCTGGCTTTCACGGCAACACACTCCAGCCCGCAATAGAACAGGCGTTTTCAATGCTGGAGAAAAGATTCGGTTATCAAAAAATATTCATTGTCACAGATATGCAGAAAACCGCCTGGGAAAAGTTTTCATCATCGGAATTTAAAAAAATAAATCCGAATATCACAATCGTGGATGCTGGCGATGAAGAAAATCAGACAAATCTTACCATAAAAGACTTTTACCCTCTACCAGGCAAAAATTCGTATATATGCGAGATTGCAAACTGGAGCAAACAGGAAATCACAACAGAATTGAAAATAACCGCAGATGGATTTGAAACTATAAAATCTGTTACTATCCCGGAAAGGAAAACAACTGAAATTGAGATCAAAATCGACAGGGATTGCCAGACCATCAAAGCGGAAATTCTGCATCCAGATGTTTTGAAAGTTGATAACATCTTCTACCTGCAAAAAGAAACCGTTGGACAGAAAAGAGTTTTGCTTGCCGGCTCTGAAGATTCTTCCCTTTCTTACACCAGATCATCGGTGGAATCTGCGGGCACAATTTTAGTGGACACGAAAAACATCAATGAACTTTACGATGTAACGCTGGAAAAATACAGAACGATTCTTCTGGTAAATCCGCAAAGAATAGAGACGAAAATCAGGCAGAAAATTATTGATTATGTCAATGGTGGCGGCACTCTCGTATATTTTTTGGGAGATAGAATCGCTTATGAAGATTTTAATTCGGATTGGCTGTCATCAGAAAAAAACGAATTTTTCATGCCGGTTAAAATTACAGGAAAAAGCGAATTCTCCAAAGCAGCCCGAATCGCATGGGTTGCCACCGCGCATCCTTTGTTTTCTGAATTTGGAGATAGAACCGTTGATTTCTTGAAAACCACAAGATTCAACGAGTGTCTTTCAGTTAAAGAAATAACAGGCGACATACTTATGAAACTGGACAACGGATATCCGCTTTTGTGTGAAAAAAGAAGAGGAAAGGGAAAAATCTTCCTTTTTATGTTCACACCCCAGCAATCATGGACAAATTTCCAGACAAAACCATTTTTTCCTGTAATGATGACTGTTATGGTTGAGTCTCTCTCAGGCTTTACTTATCCAACATCTGTGGGAGACGCTGTTATGGTAAAAGGATCGGAAAACGCCGATGTTGTAAACATTGTAAACCCGCAAAAAGAAACAATCACTATCACAAATAAAGAGAAAACCGCTGTTTCTTACATACCTGACATCCCTGGCATCTGGACATCTATTTTCTCCACCAGAGAAGGACAGCAGAAACATATTATAGCCGTCAATGTGCCGTATCTTGAAGGAAACCTTTCAAAAATTTCCCGCGGAGAGATCAGGTCAATTTTCAGAAAAACTCATATCGGCTTTGTAAACAAAGACCGGATGGAAAAAATTATCCTTGCAGAAACAGCCGGCGGTCAGATGATGATGTTTTTTCTTGAAATAGCTCTTGCGATTCTTATAGCGGAACTCATTCTCAGCAATATTTTTGTATTTTTGAAAGAAAAAGGAAGCAAAAATGTTTAATCTCACCTTCAATACAGCGGCGCCTCCTGTTATTGTTGTTCTTTTCTACATAGCGCTAATATTTGTGGTTGCGGTTGCGTATAAGAAACTTCTTCCAGGAAAAACCAGAGGCATATTTGTTGTTCTTCATTCATTTGCGACATTTCTACTTCTGTGCGCAATTTTTCAACCCGAGATTTCGATTTCAACAAAAATCAGAACGAAAAAGCCGATCCTGGTTCTTATAGACAACTCATTGAGCATGAATGCAAAAGACAGATCCGGAATTTCAAAGATTGATAAAGCAAGAGAGTTTCTTGTTAAAAACAGGTATCTGAAAAAGTATAAACCTGTTTATTATTCTTTCGGTCAGGAGTTAATTCCATTAAATGAAAAAGACATCGAAACTCTTAAGGCAGACGCCAGCGCAACAAAAATCGGAACTTCCATTTTAGAGGCAGTAAAAAAACATTCAGGTAATTGTTCTGGAATTATAGTTCTTTCAGATGGCTATGAGAACCAATTTGTCTCGTGGGAAGAGATGAAAAATAAGATGGCTGTGCCTGTGTATTCTATTGGTATAGGTGAACCATCAGTAAAAGACATCGGCATATCAAGCGTTATAACAAACTCGTCTGTATACGAGGGCGAAACCGTTAAAATCAGCCCTGTTATCAGCCAGACCGGTTTCGATGGCGAAAAAATTGCTGTTTCGTTAAAAGAAAATGGTAAGCTTTCTTCTGGAAAAACAATTGAACTGTCTTCAAGCTACAATCAGGTTGATTTTGAAATCCCATCCCTTTCTCCCGGAGATTATCTGTATCAAATTGTTGTCCAGCAGGGCATTGGAGAAACAAACATTGAAAACAATAGTACGACTATTCTTGTCAGGGTTATTTCACCAGTAATCCAGATTCTTTATGTAGAAGGTAGCCTTCGGTGGGAATACAAGTTTCTTAAAAGATTTTTAGAATCTGACAGGAAAATTGATCCGGTTTTTCTGGTAAGAGTTGGCGAAAACACATTTCAGCAAACCGGCGGAAGATCAATTGATATACCTTCTAACATTCTCGGAAATGCAAAGTTCCTTCAAAATTTCCACATCATAATTTTTGGCGATGTGGATTTTTCCTCTTTTTCCGAGAAAGATCTTGAGAACCTCAAGGATTTTGTAGAAAAAGGCTCCAGGAGTATCTTATTTATGGGAGGAGAAAATTTTCTCAAAGGGCTAAATAGAAAACCGGCAGGATATATTTTGCCAATAACGCTAACAGGAAATGAAAATTCTTTCATCAATGGACCAATTAAACCTGTTGCTGGAAATGGTGCCAAAAACCTTCCAGTTTTTGAAGATTTGCAATCACTTCCCCCGGTCGACAGGATAAATGTTACAGGAGATGTAAGGCCCGGATGTGTGGTTCTATTTGAAAATCCTGAATTCAAAAATTTACCCATCGTTATAACAACAACTGCACCGGCCGGGAAATGCGTGGTTGTGGCAACTGACTCAACCTGGAAATGGTACTATGGAACTCAGCAGTCTGAAAAAATGGCATATGAAAAATTCTGGGGAAAAATGATAAGATTTTTGTGCGCGCCAGAAAATTATCTGGGAATTGGCAATAAGATTCCTGAGATTATCCTGGACAAGCGCGTGTACGCAAGAGGAGAAAAGGTTAGCATAAAATTTCTTCCGGGAACTCAAATTAAATCCTTCAATAGCTATGTGGTTTGCCCGGACAGAGCCCGTGTGGAATTGCCGGTGGCGGATAATATGGCGTCTTTTACTCCAGAAAAAGAAGGCGTGTACATCATTTGCGTTGAAGCCGAAAAAAAGATAAATAAAAAAGAGTTTGTCGTTACAAAGGCTGGAAGCGAAATATTGACGCCCGGAAAAGATACAATTTTCTTGAGAAAACTCGCGGAAATTTCGGAAGGAGCGTATTTTGACATTGAAAATGCGGGTGACTTGAAAAAAGTTCTCAACGTTCGCAAAACAATTGCAAAAAAATCTCTGGCGATTTCGGATGATACAGAAAAATATCTTATTCCAGCAATTTTTGTGGCGCTGTCTGCTTGCTGGTTTTTGAGAAGAAGGAATAATATATTATAGACACCGGATAACATGTCTAATATAATGGCTGAAGGAGAAAAATGGCGCCAGTAGATGTTATCCACAATTATCTTGATGAGTACAGAAGACTGGAGAAGAAGACAAAAATAAAAGAGGACATATTTCTGTTTCTTGCGATACTTTCAGCATTTTTCGCAATATTTATAGTCCTGGATATAATTATGCCTTCGTTTTACATTTACGCCGATAAGTATAGATACATCGTTCTTGCTCTTATTGCTGGGACGATAATCAAAGTTTTTCATACGATTTATAAATGGGCTCGTCTTTCTCCCGACGCACTGGCGCTGAAAATAGAAAGAAAACTTCCTTTTCTAAACAATCTTTTAATAAATTCTGTTCAGCTTGGCAGAAAAACAGGAAAGCACCCCGAGGCATTTATTAAGTTTCTCATAAACAAAACAGTCGAAACCATTTCACCCTGTGATATCAAAAATCTCGTTGAAAGAAAAAGATTGAAAAAAATCTCGATCTTAGCAATTATTTTACTAACTCTGCTTGCCGCCATTTCAATTATGGCGGGTCGGTCAGCAAAAAATGTTTTTCTGATGAGTTTTGCGCCCGGGAAATTCGTCGCAGGCATATTTGTTGAACCCGGCAGTTGTTCTGTTGAAAAAGGTTCTCCGCTTATCGTAAGGGCGCGCGTAAAAGATTCTGGCATCCCGGATATTGAGATAAAAAACAAAACAACACGGACCGAAGAAATGATAAAGGACGGCCATGTTTTTATCTACACATTTTCCGAAGTAACTTCTCCTTTCTCATATAGAATCAAAATAAATGGTAAAAAAAGCGTCTGGTACAGGGTGAATGTCGTCGATAGAACAATGATCAAAAAGATGAGAATAATTTATCAGTATCCTCAGTACACCGGCTTGAAAACAATTGCAGTTGAAAAAAACTTTTCAGAAATCAGCGCGCTTTCTGGAACAAAACTTACTGTTGAGTTTCATTTTAACAACATAGCAGGTGATACAATGCTTATTTTCAGTAATGGCTCGATTATAAAGAGCCCGGGCAGATCAAGAGTAAAGTCCTTTAAATTCACTCTTGAAAATGCCTGTTTCTACCAGATTCAGTATTTTGACCCTGCAACGGGAAAAACCCTTTTGAGTCCGAAAGAAAAAATTATTCCTGTATTTGATCAGATACCGGTATGCGAATTTGTCTCGCCAGGAAAAGATGTTATTGCGAAACAGAGCGCAGTGTTACCTGTCAAATTAAAAATTTCTGACGATTTCGGCATCAATTCCGTGAAATTCAAAATCTGCTCAAAAGAAGGCGAAATTTCAACCAGCGACAGGGTTTTTTATCAAACATCAGGGAACAGAAAAAAAGAAATGGAAGTGAATGCGCTATTGCAAATTCCTGCCTCAGGATATTCAAAAATTGCATATTACGCAGAATGCACAGATTTTTCACCTTCAGGCAATACCGGCAGATCTTCAATCTACTTTATTTATTCTCCATCCTCAGCGTCAGAAAGATTCTCAACAAAAAAGAACAACCCTGAAGAAGAAAAAATACAACAGGCGCAACTTGAACAGGCAAAAAAACTTCTTGAAAAATTTGCGGAGGAACAGAAAAAGGTTATAGAAGCGGCAAAAAAAATCGGAAAAGTACGGAATGAGGCGAACCTGTCAGAGTTGCAAAACATTGCTGAACAGGAAAAAAAATGGGCACAAATATTCCAGAAGATAGTCAATGACCTTAATAAACTTGCGCAACAAACACAGAGCAAATTCACGCTCTCGGATGAATTCGTTGAAATGATATCACATCTTCAGGCGGCATCAGACGCAATCACCAGAGGAAAACCTTTAACAATTCCAATCCAGGAAGCGCAGATGAGACTTGAACTTGCAGAGGAACTTGTAGCAAACATTGAAAGGTGGCTTGCAGAAGCCCCTGATTCAATCAAGTGGGACCACCAGGAACCATCAAAACCAATCCTTGCGCCAGAAGCTGAACTTCCATCTGAACTGGAAGATATCATAGGCGATCTGATTGAACAAACTGAAGATATGACAGAAGAAATTGAAGATATCACAAGTTCATGGATGGATAGCCTTGACAAAGGCGCGGGATGGATGGCTATGGATGGATCAATCAGCAATATGAGCGCCAAAGGCATCACTGGAAATGTATTGCCAAATCAACAAGAGGTTGGCGGAAGAAGCGGAGAAGGAAGAACAGGCCGCTCATATGGCGAGATGGTGGAAAAAACAGCACAGGGCAAGGGAGGAAGACAGACACCTGCCCGCTTGACCCCTGACAATATCGAACCAGGCCAGGTTCAGGATACAAGTGGAGAAATTCAACCTGGTCCAACAGGTGGAGGAAAGGCAAGCGGATGGGGACCAGCAGGTCTTAAGGGACCTGTGCAGGATTTGTCTTTCAAGTATGCTGAAATTGCCGAAAAACAGGTGAAACTGATTGAAAAAGCGGAAAAGCTTGAAAGAGAATTAAAAATACTGAATGTTTATAACCCCCAGATTGAAAGATCAATTGCTGCGATGAAACAGTTTAATATTCAACTTAAAGAAGGAAGATACAGCGATCTGCTGACAACAAATCAAATGATCATTTCAAATCTGAAACAGGCGCAGCAGGTACTCACGCATCAAGCGATTATCAGGGTTGCAAACTCTGAAAAGGTTGAAAAAAAGAAGAAAGAACTTGAAGGCATATGGGATGAAAAAATACCGCCAGGTTATGAAACAATCGTGAAAAAATACTATGAAAATATTTCTGGCAGGTAGTTTATTTTTTTTTATCGCAGGCAATGCCGCAGGAACGCAGCTTATACTGAAAAACCCGAAAAATGTTTATTACGAAGAGGAAACTGTGCTTCTTCATCTGACAATCCTCAATGATTCTTCTAAAGTAGAAAGCTATGTCATTGAATTTCTTCAGCCGAGAGAAAAAAACTGGATGTACACAGGAAACCTGCACAAACTTGAAATTAAAGACATTCCTGAAATGCAAAACTTTACCAACCATATGCCTCCAGAACCAAAACCGCACAGTCCCCAAACAAACAAAAACTATAAACCAGTCGTTTTAAATTCAGGAGAATCTTACAAAATTATGATCCCCTTTTTTTATGAGTACTATCCTGTGAATCTTCCAGCAACATTCAATGTTAAACTGCACTGGCTCGAAAACTCTTCTAATTTAATCGGTTTCACTGTGATGCCGACAAAAGGAACAAAAAAACAGAATAACCTGATAATCAATGGCGATTTTTCCGAAGGCGAAGGAAATATCCCGTACGGCTGGAAAATTCTTGACGACAGAACACTCTGGGATTCATCTCAAAAATTCCTGATGTATAATGTTGATAGACAAACAGCAGAAACAGAAGGATACTGGGCGTATTCTGTTTTTTATGAGGTCTCTTCTCCCTGCCAGTATATTCTTAGCGTCAGAACAAAAACATCAGGTCCTGTAATCATTATTTTTGTTGAAGGATGGGGAATTGTTCAGGGAAGGAAAAGAAGAATAGAGAGAAACGAATGTTTCTATCACCAGCGGGCAGACCAGACCTGGGAAACACAGATCAGGAAGGTAAAATTCGCAAATCCTGAAGTGAAATGGGTGCGTTTAAAGCTGTATGTTTATGGTAATGCTGGAAAAGTTTGGTTTTCAGATCTATCGATGGAACCGGAAAAAAGATGAGAAAAAAATTTTTTTGCCCAACTTTTTGTATCTTATTACTGTGCAGCATATCAGCCGGGCAAGTATGGCTTTCGGGATACAAATACCGGGCTGAATTAATTGTTCCAGAAAAAAAAGATAGTTTCCCTGTTGAACAGGCAGGTACAATTAAAATAAACTGTCCAGCGAAAGAAGATGGTTCGGATATCAGAATTACCGATGAAAATGGCAAGGTAATTGATTTTTTCATTGCAAGAAAAGGACCCGGGAATTTTTATGAAATATGTTTCCCTGCGAATGAAACAAAACTTTTTCTATTCTGTGGAAGTTCTGATGTCTCTGAATTTCAGTCCGGTTACAGGCCAAAAAGGGGAGTTTTACTTGAAATTTACAAGCTGAGCAAAGACAGTGTGGATACTGTTGAATCCTGTGAAAAAA
>JAMWBU010000070.1 GCA_023819255.1 Candidatus Omnitrophota bacterium | reverse complement strand
GGTGGTTTTTTCCCGCCTCTTTTTATCTTAACCCCGTATAAAATTTATGTGTATGAAACGTATGCCATTTTTCTGCCTTAAACATCAGTGAATCTTCACCGAATACAGGCTCCAAGCTTTTACATTGATGTAAGATGCATATGTGTCTCACATTTCAGGTCTTATAGAAGGGGAACTGATGATGATTTTGGGAATCTCCCCTAACCCACATTTTGCAAAAATTAAATAGGAGACGAAAGCAAAATGGAATGCAGGCGGGCCTTTTAAAAATCTTTAAATTTTTTTCAGCGAAGACCCTATAAGGATATCATAGCAAAGGTAAGCCAGGATAATTTGATACGGAACAGTCTTAAAGTTTGACAACTGTTGAAAATATTCTAAACTAAATTCACCTGTTTATGCTGCGAAAAAAGAAAGAAAAAATATGAGAAGATTAACATTTTTAACATTGATTTTTATATTAACAACAATATATTGCTCCGCCAATCAGAATTTTATAAATAGAACAATAAAGGTTGATGGAATTAATCGAACATATATTTTGCATATTCCCTCTTCATACGACGGAAAAAAGGAAGTCCCGCTTGTTTTTGTTCTTCACGGCGGAGGAGGAAACGGCCAACAGATGATTAATTTTGCTTCTTTTGGAAATCTCATTGAAAAGCACTGTTTCATTGCTGTGTATCCTGACGCATACAGGAAAAACTGGAATGACGCCAGGAATTTTCTTTCCTCAACGGTTGACGATGTTAAGTTTTTCAAGATGATGATTGACCAGATTTCAGGCGAATGGAAAATCGATAAGAAAAGAATATATGCAACAGGAATCTCTAATGGGGCTATGATGTGCTATACTCTTGCGTGTCGGCTGTCTGAAAGTTTTGCCGCTATTGCTCCTGTCGCTGGAAATCATCCTGAGAATCTTAAAAATGAAATGCCTTCATCACCTGTCAGCGTTATGATAATCAATGGGACAAAAGATCCTTTAGTTCCATATAATGGAGGCGCAATAAAGGTTTTTGGAAAGGAAAGGGGAAGAGTGCTTTCAACAGATGAAACAGTGCGATTCTGGATAAAGGCAAACGGTTGTACTGAACAAGCTTCAAAAATAGAAATCCCTGACAGAGTAAAAAGCGATGGATCGACTGTTATGGTGCAATCCTGCAGGAATCCTGAAAATAATGTTGAAGTTGTTCTTTATAGTATAGAAAACGGCGGGCATACCTGGCCAGGCGCAATTCAGTATTTACCTGAAGCAATTATCGGCAAAACAAACAGAGACATTAATGCGACAGAATTGATATGGGAATTTTTTAACAAGCATAAAAAGGAAATAAAATGAATGAAAGCGCGAGAAAGCTACGCGCAATTTATGAAAGAAAACCATATGCTCCGTTTTTTCAAAAGGAATTCGGCTTTTTCACCCTTGAAAAATGGAAAAAGGAAGGTTACATTACAGATGGAATTGACCTGAATGAGCTTTTTGGTTTTGACCCACCTGGAAACTATAATCTCAGTCAACTTGGGTGGACTGGAGCGCCTTTTGAGCCACAGTTTGAAAACAAAATAATTGAAGATAGAGGCGATTATGAGCTTGTTCAGGATGAATCGGGTAGATATGTTCTTTTCTTCAAAGGAAAAAGAAGCGGATTTATGCCTGAATATGTTTCACATCCTGTGAAGGACTGGAAGACCTGGACAGAAGATGTAAAATGGCGGCTTGACCCAAAAACACCTTCAAGAATAGTTAATTTTGAGAAGATTATTCCTGAACTTCTGGAAGCATACAAAAATGGCTTGATTATTACTGAGCGGGTTATCGGTGGATATATGTATTTGCGATGTTTGATTGGCCCCACAGAACTTCTTTTGTTTTTTTATGACCATCCAGATATCATTCATGATTGCATGAAAAAATGGCTGGAGCTTGCAGATAAGATTATTGAGATGCATCAGAAATATGTTGAAATTGACGAGTTGTTCTTTGGAGAAGACATCTGCTATAATCACGGACCTTTGATTTCACCACAGATGATTGAAGAATTTCTTTTTCCTTATTATCAACAACTTATAATCAACATAAAGGCAAGACAGTCAAAATCAGGCAGGCATCTTTATTTTCACATTGACACTGATGGATATGTGGTACCTGTGATTCCCCTTTATAAAAAGCTCGGTATGGATGTGATGAGCCCTTTTGAGGTTGCGTCCGGCTGCGATGTTGTGAGAGAAGGAGAGATGTTTCCTGATATTGCGATGTTTGGCGGCATTGACAAAAGGGTTCTTGCAAAATCAAAGGATGAGATTGATAGACATCTTGACCGTATTTTGCCTGTAATGTATAAAAGGGGCGGTTATATTCCCACCTGCGATCATGGAGTTCCTGAAGAGGTTTCATTTGAAAACTATATGCACTACCGAAAAAGGATTCTTGAATATAACAGGTAGGATAAAATGCACAAAAACATTGTGATAAAGTTTTTTGCGCCTGTGATGGACGCAAGTATTAATGCCCTGATGAATGCGGTGGATCAGAAGATGCAACAGGGAGTTTCAAAATTCACAATTTTAATCTCCTCGCCAGGCGGCTCTGTTTTTCATGGTTTGAGCGCCTATAATTATCTAAAAGGCATTCCAGCAGAAATAGCAGCCCATAATTTTGGAAGCGTGGATTCAATTGGCATTGTCCTTTATTGTGCGGCAAGGAGGCGACTGTGTGTTCCTCAGTCGCGGTTTTTACTTCACGGAGTGACTGTTGCGTTCAGGCAGAACGAAAATCTTGAGGAAAAACAGCTTGAGGAGCGCTTGAAGGGATTGAGAATTGATATCGAAAATATCGCAGGAATAATCTCGGCAAACACCAGAAAAACAGGTCAGGAAATTATCAATGCGATGCTCGAAAGGACTACACTTAATCCAGAGCAGGCATTAGAATGGGGACTTGTGCATGAGATCAAATCTGAACTCTACCCTACTGGCTCTGAGGTGATTTCCATACATTTCCAGCAGCAACAGGGTCAGCCATCAAGGTCAATACAGCCGTAATACATTTCATTGTTTGGTTCGATTACACTTCCATAGATATGAATTCTGTTTGAAGGCGCACATCCATTTCTTACACTGGCTGAGTGAAAAAAGGTAAATGGATTATCAAAATTTATATGATGCCGGTTTATGATACTCCCATTTGAATTCATTTCAAAAAGCCAGTTTTCAGCGACTTCTTTGTTATTTTTATCAAGGCCACTGATTGTGGCAAAAATGTGCAATTGGTTTTGTTTTGTAATATGGAATTTTGCCCAGATGATATCAATTTTTGAAATTCCAGAGGAGGTTTCCTCATTTTCCTGAAAAAAAAGGATGTTTTTCTGTTCCAGTATCCTGGAACCCTTTAATTTTGCGTATCTCAAAGAATGTGTCAGTGGCTCATTCGGGAAAAACTTATCCCTCAATCTTAAATCGCAGCTTCTCTCAAACCAAAGAAGATGTATAAATTCGTTATCATCAACAAATAAATCGCAATTCAGCGTTTTTCCAGCAGTTTTTTCTCTTGACGAAATTTCAGACCAGTACCTGAACGGTTCATTTTGTATGTCCCAAGTGTAGGTAAAAAATAATCTTCTAAAATCATAGTCCCAATCTCTGCCTGTAAGCTCTTTTTTGTATCTTCTCCATTCAGGATTTGGTTCCAGAATATCGCTTGTTCCCAAAATATAAACTGCTCTATTTTTTAACTGCACATTGTTATAGCAAAGTCTTATCCTTTGTGGTTTTGCATAGTCATAGCCATAAGGCCAGTAAATCTTTCCATTTTTAATGGTATTTCCATTCTCATCAAGAAGAGCCCAGTAAGCCCTGTCATAGTCCTTGTTTTGAAAAATGATCATCTGTGAATTTTCCCGATCTGCTGAAAAATTTCTGTATGAATGCTCAATAAAAACGACAGGCTCGCAGGGATAGAACAAAACCTTTTTATTTTTTGAATAATCAGGCGGATAAAAGATTGAAAATCCTGGAAGTGTAACGCCTCTTTCTGCCTCTGGTTCTAACATAAATGGATTTTCAGATACAAAGATTTTGCCGTCATTCAAAACGCAGATTGGCGCCGGTTCTCTTGTTTTTTCCTTATCTCTGTACAAAACCTTCCATCCATCTTCGCTTCTTTCATATAGCGACCAGAATGCGCAATTAAGCGGCAAAACATCTTTAAATGTTTCCCAGGCGCTTACGAAAACCCTGTTGTCAAATTCCGCGATGCAGGAAGAACCCCAACACCACAATGGACCAGAGCCATTTGCTTTCCACTCAAAACTATATATCTTTTCCTGGAAGACCCTCATATTATTTAATTTCAACCACCAGTGGTTGATTGACAGGCGGAATTTTTATCTTTTTTCCATCAAGTTTCAGTTCCACTTCCTGCGGTATATCAAAATCAGTCCTGATAACAAGTATCTTTTTATTCAATCTCATTCCTGATATCACTGTAGCTGGTTTTTCAGGCACATCCCAGAAAACTGGCTTTCCTTTCAGGATAAAATCATTGTATTTCAAGCTTTCAGTGTAAACCTCATGAACGGGCTTTATTTCTTCAGCCATCTCATTTAATGGCGACCATAAACAAAAAGCGTCATGCCCGCGAAGTAAAAGGTGCCATAAAAGATGCTTGTATTTTTCCCTGCTTAATGGAACAAAACCCTGCGGCAGTGTTTCTGGCTTTAGCACTGTCTGCCAGTGCACAAAGCTTATGATCGGAATATCTGATGGAGTATTTTTACCAGCAGATGTTGCTTCCTTCATCAATGGATAAAACCACCTGTATTCTTCTGGTTGAAATGTGTAATCAGAAAAGAACCTGTACCAGGTGTAGATTACAGGCATTGCCATTGTATATCCGCTGTATTTGAACTCATCAAACCATTTTCTGTGAAGCGCGTTTTGTTCCCTTTGATAAATTGCTCCGTTTGTTTCTTTTTCAAAATAGTCCCACCAGTATCTGTACCCATCGTGAGGATTAACCGCATAATTTCCAATCAGGCAATCTGGATAATATTTCTTTACTGTTTTAACAAAAACTTCTTTTTGCAGATCTGCCCTTTTTCCTCTTACCGCCTTTTGAAATTCCGCAAAATCATTGATATTTCTTATATTTTCCCTGCATATCCTGCATTTCTTCGAATTTTCCCACGCATCATTCCATTCCATTGGTCCATCTACTTCCCAGTCGACAGCCCAGTACTTTATTTCGATGCCCTCTTTCCTGTACGCTTCAAGGAATTTCTCAATCCTTTCTTTGATTGCAGGATATCTAACATCAACTCTGAATGGACATCCAATTTTTGCTCCTTTTGAAAATGATGTGTCAAAAAAAGGCCTTCCTTCATCATCAATGTGGCTGGTTTGCTCGCTTCCATCAAAAAACATATGCACAATTCCAGTGGCATCGATAAATACAGGCAGGCCTAATTGATTTTTTATTCTATCCACCTTTAATGCCTCATCAATACCCTTATCTATTCCTTCCTTCGGGATTCTCCATCCAGTTAGAAGAACGATTTTTCTTTCATCAAGCTTTTTAAGGTATTCTGTTAATTTTTCTTCAGGAAGATTTGTTGGAATACGAGCCCAAACAAAAACAGGCATTCTTTTTCCAATGTCAGCTTTCACTTTTTCGGTGTTTTTTATTAAAATATCAATTACATTTTCCCCAGCCATGGAAATTGTCGCAGCAAGCAGAAAAATTTTTAAAATTATAAGATTACGCATCCTTTTTTAACGGCAGATTCTTATAGATGTCTTCAAATTTCACC
>JAMWBU010000069.1 GCA_023819255.1 Candidatus Omnitrophota bacterium | reverse complement strand
TCGCCTTTCCTTGGCAGTTTTCCAAGATGCTCCATAATAAAACCTGCAACAGTTTCAAATTCACCTTTAGGAATACCAAGATCCAGTTTTTCATTTGCTTTTTCAATTTCCATCGAACCCTTAACGAGGTGGCTGCCGTCGCTTAAAAGTTGACAGTCGCCTGTTTCATGTTTATATTCGTCTGAAATCTCTCCGACAATTTCTTCAACAAGGTCTTCCATGGTGACCAGTCCGGCTGTGCCGCCATATTCGTCAACAACAATGGCCATCTGTATCTGTTGGGTTTGAAGCTCTTTCATCAGTTCATTGATTTTCTTTGTTTCAGGAACAAAGTATGCTTTTCTCATAATGTTCTTTGCAACAAGGTCGCCGCGGTCGTAACCTTTGGCAATAATATCTTTCAAATAAACAATACCTTCTATCGTATCAAAATTTCCGCTGTATACCGGATATCTTGAATATCCTTCTCTTACAACAAGAGATAAAATTTCCTTTATTGTAGCGTCCACATCAACAGCCACTATGTTAACCCTTGGAATCATAACCTCTGAAACCATCTTA
The DNA here is from genome assembly GCA_023819255.1 of Candidatus Omnitrophota bacterium. Taxonomy (GTDB): domain Bacteria; phylum Ratteibacteria; class UBA8468; order B48-G9; family DTJG01; genus DTJG01. Next base: position 5,276 of record JAMWBU010000069.1, on the reverse strand, counting down.
TCGCCAAGCTCAAAGATGCTGTGAATCATCTGCCTTTCTTCTTCTTCAATCAACCCTTCTTCTTCTCCGGCAGAAATCATCGCCTTTATATCCTCTTCAGTCAGTACAGGTAGAATTGAATCAATGCTCACCCCGAACAAATTCAAAAAAACCTCAGCAAACCCAAGCAGAAAACGATTAAGCGGTTCAAGAATAAGCGCAAAAGCCTTCATCGGCAGGATTGCGAACAGAACAAATTTCTCAGCGTATTTTTTCCCGAGGTTTTTAGGTATTATTTCTCCAAATACCAGTATAAGAAACATCGCAATAAATGCCATAACGCCAAGGCTGATTTTTCCTGAACTTCTGTAGGCAATTGAAGCGGCAAGTATGGAAGCAAGCGATTCAACAATGGTATTTCCAACCAGGGTGCTTGCCAGGATTCTTTTAGGATATTTGAACCAGAAATGAAGCTTTTTTCTTCTCGGGTCATCCTGTTCGATTTTTTTCAAATGATATGTACCGAGAGAAACAAATGCGGTCTCAGATGCAGAAAAAAACGCGGCAAGTCCGATAAGCATAAAAAGAAAAATCAACTGAATTATAAGAAAAATAGAATTCATTATATCAGAAGTCCTTTGATTTTATCAAGAAATCTTTCGGCATTGGTCTCAAATTGACTTCTTATAAGGTAAAGGTTTCTGAGGAGATGTTCAAGAACTTTTTCTAAATCCAGGGAATAGCCGAGTATCTCCTTACAGCTTGTGGCATCATCCATTTTTTCGCTAATTTGGTTGTTTAAGTTTAATCCAACACCTATTATAACACACCTGTTAAGATTTTCAATCAAAACTCCTGCAACCTTCTGGTTCTGGATGTAAATATCATTAGGAAGTTTTATTTTTGCGGAAATTTCAAAGTCATTTAATGTTTCAATAATGGCCAAGCCAACAACAAGAAAAAGATAATTCGAAAGATTTTTGCTAACATCTTCCCAGACCACAGAAACCCATAGCCCTCCCTGGTCTGATACCCATTCTCTGCCCTGTCTTCCACGTCCTTTTGTCTGCGTCTCTGCAACAACAACAGGTTCAAATTCAATCTCGCACAGCTGTCTCGCGATATCCATTGTGCTGGTGGTCTTTTTAAAGAAAAAAACCTTTTTTGTGGCAATTTCATGTATTTCCATACAATATCGCCTTCACGCCTAAAATTGCAAGATTTTTGACGAAGGAACCATTTTTTAATCTTCTTTGAAGTTCTCTGCCGTTTCCGCCAGTGAAAAATATACGCAAGTAGGGATTCTGCTTTGAAAAAAAGTCTATATAGCCCGAAACAAAAAATGAAAGGCCAAAAACGATTCCTGAACCTATTGCCTCTGATGTGTTTTTGCCAACAATCCGGGGGTTGCGGGGAATTTTGATTTCTTTTAACAGGGCAAGAGTTCGCAAAGATTCAATGATGAGTTGCTTTCCCGGGAAAATCACACCTCCTTCAAAATCGCCTTCCTTGTTCACAAAATCTATTGTAATGGCAGAACCTGCATCAATAATTATGCATTGCGATTTAACCATACTCCAGGCACCGGCTGCATTTAACAATCTGTCAATTCCAACCTTTGCAGGCCTTTTAAGATTTATCTTTCCTGGAAAATCTTTCCATGTTATTTCATAACTTTTAGTAAAGAAACTTCTTATTACTTTGCTCGCTTCAGGAACAACAGAGGCAAAATACCAGTTTTTATCACGGGAAAACGCGTATTTGACCAACCCCTGTTCTATATCCTGTGTCCTGATAACGCCAGTTGCCTTTATCAATCTTTTGGATATATGAAAAATTCTTGTATTGGTGTTGCCAGCAAGAATGACCTTTTCCATATTTTATCAATCCTGTTTATTACTGATTTTAATTCAGAACCCCGCCAATTGCAAAGATTTGATTGACTTATGAATTAATTGTAAGTAAAATGATATGAAACACAACCCTCTAAACAGGAGGTCATATGACAGGTAGAGATAGAGTTTTGCTTGCATTAAATCACAAAGAACCTGACAGAATCCCAAAGGTTGATTCTCCCTGGTCGGCAACAATCAAAAGATGGAAAAAAGAAGGACTCCCTGAAGAAGTTGATGTCAATGAATACTTTGGCTGGGACTTCACTTTTCTGGGAGCTAACTGCACTCCGAGATTTCCTGTAAAAGTTATTGAAAAGAACGAGCGTTTTATCATACAAACAACTCCACAGGGTGGAAAAAGGAAAAATTTCCTCGACTATACAACAACACCAGAGGTAATTGACTGGCCAATTAAGACAAAAGATGACTGGAAAGAAATCAAAAAAAAACTGAAACCGGATTTTACAAGAGTCGACTGGGTAAGCGCCCTTGATATTTATAACAAAGCACGGGATGAAGGAAAATTTATCTGTTTTAGCGGTGGTTTTGGCTATGACATATTGCAAAGCTATATAAAGTCAGAACAACTCCTTATAACAATGATTGAAGACCCTGAGTGGGTGAAAGAAATGATTATGACGCTGGCTGAATTAACTCTTGTAATGATGGAATTTATGATGAAAAATGGCTTCAGTTTTGATGGCGCTTTCTTTTACAATGACATGGGATACAGAAACGGCCCACTTTTTTCTCCGGATGCATATCTGAAAACCCATTACCAGGCGGATAAAATGGCATATGGCTATTGCCATTCAAAAAACATGAAGGTTATTTTGCATTGCTGCGGCAATGTTAAAGAATTCATTCCAATGCTTATTGATGCTGGCCTTGATTGTCTTCAGCCGCTCGAGGTTAAAGCAGGAATGGACTTGATTGAATTAAAGGAAAAATACGGTGACAAACTGTCTTTCATGGGCGGCATAGACACAAGATTGATGAACGACCCTGATAAAACAAAGATAGAAAATGAGATTAAAACAAAGTTTGCTGTTGCTATGAAAAATGGAGGATATATCTATCATTCTGACCATTCAATTCCAAATACAGTGAGTTTCAGTGATTATTGCTATGTGGCAGAACTGGTTAAAAAATATGGAGTATATGAGCATCCTGAACCAGTATCTGAACCTGCAATAACTGTCGTTGAAGAAAAAGAACCCGTTGAGCAGAGAAAGAAGAAATTCGGATTCGGGTTGAAGAAAAGGGAAGAAAAAAAACAACCACAGGAAAAACCAGTAGAGCCAGAAACAAAAAAGAGAAAATTATTCGGAAAAAAAGCTAGAACGCAAGAACCTGTGGCAGCGTCAGCAGAAGAAAAAACTGAAAAGCCAGAAAAGAAATCAATGTTTGGCTTCTTAAAAGGCAAGAAAAAATGAAGAAAGCCATTGGAGTCGATCTCGGAGGAACATACATAAAATATGGACTGGTTGACGAGACAGGCAAAATTTTGAAGAGTGGAATGTTGCCCACAAAAGCCGAAGAAAAAAATCGTGATGTCGTCATTGAACAAATATCGCTTGCTATCAAAAATGTCTGGGAAAATGATATCGAAGGCATAGGCATTGGGACTCCGGGCGTTGTTGACAACTATGGTGCGGTGTTTGAATCGCCCAATCTGCCCGACTGGCACAATTTCAATGTTAAGGAAGTTTTTGAAAAAAAATTTAATAAATTGGTTGTAGTGGAAAACGATGCTAACAGCATCGCATGGGGAGAATATCTTTTTGGCGCCGGAAAAGGAACCCGCGCAATCGTGTGTCTTACTCTTGGCACAGGTCTTGGAGGCGGTGTTGTCATCAATGGAAAATTGTTGCGAGGCGCAATATATTCAGCAGCAGAATTAGGACATATGCCTGTTGATTATAAAGGAAGAAAATGCGGATGTGGTTCCACTGGTTGCATTGAGGCTTATGTCGGAAGAGATTACATTGTGCATAGCGCCATAAGAAAAATCAAAATGGGTAAAGAATCTGTCCTGACAGAAATGGCAGGAAACCTTTCTGAAATTACGCCAAAAATGATTTCTGAAGCATATCAAAAAGGTGATAAGGTTGCAGAAGAAGTATGGGTTGAAATGGCAACAGCTTTGGGAGCTTTTCTTGCTGGAATGGTCAATATGCTAAATCCTGACAGAATTATTCTCGCAGGTGGGATTGCCCAGGCAGGAGAAATTCTTTTTTCAACAGTCAGAAAAACAATAAAAGAAAGGGCAATGCGAGTTCTTTCAGAAACAGTTGAAGTTGTTCCAGCCGGACTCGGAAACGATTCTGGCATTGTCTCGGGCGCTGCACTGGTTTTCCAAAAATAAGATCAAAAATGAGAATAATTTTCTGGGGAAGTTCTGAATTTGGAATCCCCTGTCTTGAAAAAATTAAGCAGGCGTATAATCTTGTCGCGATTGTCACCGCTGTGGACAAACCATGCGGAAGACATCTAAAAATTCTTCCAGGACCAGTAAAATTATGGGCGGTGAAAAATAACATTAAATGTTTCCAGCCAGAAAAACTTACTGGAAATGATGATTTTTACAAAGCATTAAAAGAGATCGAACCGGACCTTTTTGTCGTGATTTCATACGGGAAAATCATTCCAGAAAAATTTCTTGAGATTCCAAAACTATGTTCCCTTAATGTCCACCCTTCCCTTCTTCCGAAATTCAGAGGGCCTGCTCCAATAGAATGGGCTATTGTGAATGGTGAAAAAGAAACCGGTATAACAGTCATTGTTATGGATGAAAACATTGACACTGGGAAAATACTCAGCCAGAAGGTATTAAACATTGAAGAAAATGATGACATTTTCACACTCAGAGAAAAATTGTCTCTCATCTGTTTCGATGTTCTTGAAGATGCTATTTCTAAGTTTGTGTCAGGACACAGAGGGATAAAACAATCCGGCGTTGTTTCTTATGCGCCCAGGCTCAAAAAAAACGACGGCAGAATAAACTGGAATGATTCAGCTATAGCAATCCATAATAAAATCAGAGGATTTGTTGATTGGCCTGGCGCATATACATTTCTGGTTTCTCCTAAGGGAAAGAAACTGTTGAAAATAAAAAAATCAAGCGTGGAAAAAGAATCCAGGAAATCCGCAACCCCGGGAACATTTATCGACCTGCACAAACAAATACTTGTGGCGTGTGGCCATGGTTTTTTGAAGATCGAAAAGATTCAGGAAGAAGGTAAAAGACAGCAAACTGCGATTGAATACCTCAATGGCCATCTTAACATTCTTAAAGATAGCCACCTGCAATAATCAATTTTAAATTTTTATTTTCAAAAAGCTCAGGATTATGATATAATATTCTTTAACAAATTTGTCAATAACCAAATAATGAAAAAT
>JAMWBU010000068.1 GCA_023819255.1 Candidatus Omnitrophota bacterium | reverse complement strand
GGTTTGACTGAATAATTTTTTTTGCTCATAATTCCCTCGCTGGTTCTGTAATTTCTTTTTCTTTTTCAGATTGACTGTCTTGTTTATACCAGTTTTAGAAAATTTGTCAAGCAGTTGTGCGCGATGGGTTCAATTTTCCATAGCTAAATTTCTCTCCTGTTTGCTTTTGATTTTCTGTGTCTCTCCATAATTGATGCGCATACATAATATGCTATAATAGCCTGTGGTTACTGGTGTAAAAGAAACATTGACACAAAAGGTATGTTGAAAACGAAACTCTGGTCTTCCTGTGAAGTGGTTCAGCCGTCAAAGAAACAGGATTTAATTATTTATCGCGACGACCAGTACTGTTCAAATTGGCCTATGAGCGGTGGAATGTGGCGCTTTGCTGATGGCGAAATAATAGTGGGTTTCACAAGGCTCAAGGTGGACTACAGGAAGCCCGGCTCTACGAATCACCTGAACCTTGACACCTGGGGTCAACTATGTCTTGTAAGATCAAGAGATGACGGCAAAACATGGGATAAAAATGTCGAGGTTGTTGTGAACAAAAGAGATGTCGCGATTGATTTCTTCCAGGAAGGAAAACAGAATCTGAACAAAAATCCTGTTGACTTTTCTTCCCCTGAAACTATCCTGGTGTGTAATTATGTCGGCGAACACCTCTGGGCAAAAACCTATGGTGAAGTAAGATTCTGGAGCCTGATTATGGCTTCGCCTGACAGAGGTAAATCCTGGCCGCTTGGACCTATCATTAAAAAGCCAGGGCATCTTTTCAGTTGCTGGGGCCTGCCAAACTACATAGTACGCAGTAATGGAAGTGTTTTGCTGTTCAATGATTGCGTACAGGACTGTGATAGAAACCAGATGTATATTTATGCTGATATTTTAGAAAATAATGGATTGAGCTGGAATTACCTGGGAATACTGCCCATTGAACGACGCGATGCAAGATTATTGATACATGGTTCGCCTGTTATGATCGGAGAATCTTCTGTTGTTCTGGCGGCGCGCGCGCAAACACCCGCCAACATTGTTTACATTATGCTGTATCGCAGCGATGATTATGGAAGGAACTGGGAAACTGTCGGCAGGGTTACAGACATAGGTGGAACCCCATTCCTTTTTAAGATGCGCGACGGAAGACTGGTTCTCACATACGAACGACGATTTCCTCCCTGCGGAATACGAGCTCGTGTGTCTGAAGATACTGAAGGATATAGATGGGGTCCGGAAATAGTGCTGCGGGACGATGGAGAAAGCGATATCGGTTACAACCGAAGTGTTCAACGGGGTGATGGTTCAATACTTACTGTTTATTATTTTGTGAACGCATATGAACGAATTGCCGGCAGGGAACCTGTCCGTCATATCGCTGGCACAATCTGGGAACCATAATTAACTATTGTGATATGAACAGGAAAGAAAAGTTTTTGAAGATAGCGCGGTTTGAACTATGTGACGCGCTGTTTCTTCCTTCCTGCTGGAACTGGTTCTGGGACGAAACTATCAAAAGATGGAAAAAAGAGGGTTTGCCCGCTGATGTTCACATTGAAGAATATTTTGGACTGGATAGAATGGAGTATATTGCTGTAAGGCTGAACAGGAAGGATGCGATTATCCCGCCTTTCGAAACAAAAGTTCTAAACGAGGACTCAACACATCAGGTAATAATCGATTTTGATGGCGCAAAGAAAAAGGTATTCAAGGTAAACAGGGAAGAATCAATGGACCAGTGGCTGGAGTATCCTGTGAAAGATCGAAAAACATGGAACCAGTACAAAAAAAGATTGAACCCGGACTCCCCTTTAAGATTTCCTCGCTGGTGGGAAGATGAAAAAGAAAGGTTAAAAAACATAACATATCCTGTGGGGGTTTCTGCTGGAAGTTTTTTTGGCTGGATGCGAACCTGGATCGGAATGGAAAATTTGAGTTATCTTATTGCTGACGATCCTCTGTTAATTGAAGAAATACAGGAGCACCTTGAATACCTCTTTCTTTCGGTGCTGAAAAAAGTCATTAAGGATGTGAAAGTGGATTTTGCCCATTTCTGGGAGGATATGGCTTACAAGAATGGGCCGCTTGTTTCGCCTGCTTTTGTAAGAAAATTTATGGCGCCTCATTATAAAAAAGTGACAGACCTTCTTCGTTCAAACGGAGTTGATATTATTACACTGGATTCCGATGGAAATATCTGGGAGTTGATTCCTTTATGGATTGAATGTGGAATAAATGGAGTTTTGCCCAATGAGGTTGCAGCAGGAATGGATGTGGTTGAAATGAGAAAAAAATTCGGGAAAAATCTCATTATATGCGGAGGCATCGATAAAAGGATCCTTCAAAGGACTGAAAGAGAAATAGAACAGGAATTGAATGAAAAAGCAGGCGCTCTTTTAAAAATTGGAGGATATTTCCCGTCAGTCGACCATGCAATTCCTCCGGATGTTCCGTTCAAAAATTATTTGTATTACCTTGAAACATTAAGAAAAATGGCATCGTAATGTAATCACGCGAAAGGAGCTGTATGAAAAAAGTTCCGTTTGATAAGCCAGAACCGGATGTTGAGAATTTTGTTGATGTTATAAAGGGAAAAACTGTTCCAGAAAGGCCTCCATTAATAGAACTTTTTCTTGATTATGAAATTGTGAGAGAAATCTCAAAAAACATTATTGGAAGACAGTGGGTTGAACCGTCAGAAGATATAGAAACGCAAAAAAAATATTTTATCAACAGCATTGAGGTTTATTACAGGATGGGTTATGATTTTTACAGAATTACCGGCGCCGGAGGACTTGTTTTTAGTGGCAAAACAAGGGCAGGCGATGACACAGCACTTCTTTCGAAAGGAACACGGCACTGGGCAGAAGAAACAAAAGGACCTATTTCAAGCTGGGATGATTTTGAATCATATCCCTGGCCTGATCCGAGGAAGTTTGATTTCTGGTACTATGATTTTATTTCAAAAAATCTTCCGGATGGAATGGGAATACTTGTCTGTCCTTCCAGCGGTTTTCTGGAAATACCCCTTGATACGCTTTTTGGTTATGAAAACCTGTGCTATTTGATGCACGACCAGCCTGAACTTGTTTCTGCTGTGTTCAGAAAAGTTGGTGAAATTCTTTATGCGTATTATGAAAGAATTATCGGGCTTCCAGGACTGGTTGGTTTTTTCCAGGGAGACGATATGGGATTTAAAACACAAACTCTTGTGCCGCCTGATTTTTTAAGAAAGCATGTTCTTCCCTGGCATAAAAAGGTAGCTGAACTTGCGCACAAAAATGGTTTGATCTATCTTCTTCACGCATGCGGAAATATAGAGCAAATTATGCCTGATCTGATTGACGATGTAAAAGTTGACGGCAGGCACTCATTTGAAGATGAAGGCAATCCTGTGACAGAAGCAAAAAAGAAATATGGAAACAAAATTGCAATCCTTGGCGGAATTGACGTTGATAAGCTTGCAAGATACGACCAAGATACTCTGAGAAAACACACGAGAAAAATTATTGACCGTTGTATGGCAGGTGGTAGATTCTGTCTTGGCTCAGGCAATACTGTGACAAATTATGTTCCCTTGAAGAATTACCTCGCTATGGTCGAAGAAGCCCTGAATTACCGCGGCTGATTTTTCAATGAAAACAAAACGCCAGCCATAATCAGTATTCCGCCAAGAATTGTCGCCAGATTGATGCGTTGATTCAGTATTAATATTGCAAGAAGTGCCGTTGTCAGAGGCGCTAAAAACTGAATAATTCCCGGAATAACTGTTTTAAGCCGGCTTATTGAGTAAAACCAGAGGGTAAAACCTATTCCTGCAGGAACAATTCCAAGATACACGCTTATCAGAACATTTCTGGCATCAAGAAATAGAGGAATACCGGTTAATAAAATTGTAAGCCCGAGCATTATTGAGCCAGCCATAGATGCCCAGAAGGTGCTCAGTATCGCGCCATATTTTTCTATAACCTTTGTCTTTTTTCCCCATACAGAATAAAAGGCCCAGCAAAAAGAGGCGCAAAGTGCAAAAATATTGCCTAACAGGTTTGAATGAGAAATCCTGCTTAACTCGCCCTGAGTAAATATAAGCCAGCAACCTGAAATTCCAACAACAAGCCCGAGCAATTCCAGAATGCCTGTTTTCTCCCGCAACATTAAAAACCCGAGAATTCCTATAATAAATCCATTGGCGTTCATCAACAAACTTGTTATCGTCGAATCAGTAAGCCGCAAAGAATAAAAGATAAACAGATTCATTCCAAAAATGCCTGTTGCGCCAAGCAAAATAAAATTCAGGATATCTCTTCTATCAAGAAAAAACCTCCCCGAAACCATAAGGTGATAAAAAAACAAAAATACGTTTGCTGAGGCAAATCTGAAAAAAGCCACAAGCACTGGATGAAACCCTGCCTGAACAGCCACCTGGCCAAAGACAAAAACAGTCCCCCATGATACAGCCGCAAAAATTCCTGCGAAAATTGCTTTTTTATCCACAGAGATTATTTCAAAAGGTCATCGATTTTTAGTGGAACGCCCTTTTTTGCTGACATCCACACTGCTTCTCCCATTGCCACTGAGTATGCGCCCTCAATGCTTCCGGCGCACAAACCAAGCTTCTTTGATTCTTCTGTAGGAGAAACAAAGATGTCATGTTTTATGACATGGTCAGAACCGCCATGACCACCGACCACCACAGGGATGTCGTGAATCTGTCTTGTGCCAAAAAGCGGAATATAGGTGATTGTCTGCCTTTCCGGTTTCGGGAAAGGACATCTGTCAGAAGATGTGCTTATCTGTATTGTTTCGATTCTTCCTCCTGTGCCATTAATTCCAAGAATGTATCCTTCCCAGGGCGTGGAGGCATTAAAAGAATATGTCATGCTCGCGCCGCTTTTGTATCTTACCGCAACTGAGTAGGTATCCTCGATATCTATGTCCTCATCGTAGTAGTAAAGTTGTTCCGGATACTGAACCTTATATGGCAGGTAAAAAGCGTCTTTGTAAACCTTCAAACGTATATTTTCCGGCACAGGAACTGTTTCGCCCTCCCATCTCAGATGGTACGGACATTTCTTTTTTATTTCTTCCTTGCTCAACTTCTTTTTTGATTTTTTTTGCGGATTAAAAGGGCTGTCCGGCCCATAATAATTCAAAGCGCCAAAAGCAAAAACAGTGTCGGGAATATCGTTAATGAGCCAGTTAATAAGGTCAAAATGATGGCAGGACTTGTGAATGCTGAGGCCTCCTGAATATTTCCGGTTCCTGTTCCATCTTTTGAAGTAGCTTGCTCCATGATAGGTGTCAAGGTTATAGATAAACTCAATATTGGTAATCTTTCCAAGGGCTCCTTCAAGAATCAATTTTTTCATATACTTGTGGGCAGGCACATATCTGTAATTGAACGCAACAATCACTTTGCCTTTGCTTTTTCTCTCTGCTTCAATAACCTGTTTTGCCTGCTTGCTTGTGATCGTCATCGGCTTTTCAACAATCACATCAAGGTTGTGTTTCAGCCCGGCTATCGTGTATTGGGCATGCGAAAAATCTGCTCCAGCGACAATCAAAGCGTCTGGCTCTGTCTCTTTTATCATCTTTTCAAATTCCTCAGGCCTGTATGCTGGTATAATGGTTTTCTGTCTTTCATTGAAAATTTTGATTCTTTCAGTATCAATGTCAAGGGCTGCAACAACCTTTCCATACCTGCTAAAATCTCCATATTCAGGAAGTTCAGGTATGCCAATAAGGGGTACAACATACTGGGCTATCGCCCTTACACTGAATCCGCAAACAGCGTATCTTTTCATTCTTTTCTCCCGTAGTTATTGAAAATAAGAGTTGTGTATAGTTTATTTTTTTTCATCATACTGTCAACACCGGCGCCAGGCAAAAACAAAAAATTCTGCTTTAAAAAAATAAAAAACTTTTTTTCTCTCATTCGGCACAGCTTTTCACCGCGCATCATAGCATTATTCTGTTCAGTTCTGCTATAATAAATATATGCAAAACCTTTTTTCATTGATTTTAAAGCACTTTGACTTTGAAAGATGGCAGAATCTTTCCCTCAAAATTTACAGTATTGAACGAAGGTTCTGCTATCAGGACTTTGAAAAATCCGCAAAACTATGCAAAAATGAGCTTGAACATTCTGGCGCCAAAAATGTTGAATTAATCAGCCTCAAAGCAGATGGAAAAACAACCTATGGCGACT
>JAMWBU010000025.1 GCA_023819255.1 Candidatus Omnitrophota bacterium | reverse complement strand
AGTTGCTTCAAGACCGGGCAGGCGATGGGTTGAAAATTTCATAAGACCTGAATATTCAGGAACAGTCGAGCTTAACCCGGGACTTCATAAACTCGTTTATTATCATTTTGAATTTCCTGGCTGGGTTTATTCAGTGTGCGCTATGAAAAGAGAAAATGACACAAAATTCAATGTAATAGATGAAGATTTCTTTCTGCCACTGATTGAAACAAAAATCGGCCGTATTGAAAAGTTCAATTCGCCTTTATGCGCGTCATTCACATGGAAAAACATAAATTATCTTTACAGAGAAAGGTTTGAGTTTATTACATTCCAGTTTACTGAAACATCATCAGAAAACAATGACATTGTTTCCTGGCACTGGGATTTTGGAGATGGCCAGACCAGCAATGAAAGAAATCCCGTACATACTTACTTTGTGAAAAAAACATACACTGTTCATCTGACAGTAAAAGATGGCCAGGGCAATTCTGACACAGTTTCAATGAAGGTTTCAGCAGAACAGGACTATGGCCAGATAGTTCTCAACCCGAGAACCCAACAACAATATCTCGAAGAATTCAAAAAATTCAACCTTGAAAGGTTGCCTGATGAAGAACTTTTTGCTCTTTCTGAAATCTACGCCAGTTATGATGAAAAGGAAAAAGAATTTGAATGTTATAGCGAGATTTTGAAGAGAAAAATCGACCTGAGCAAGAAGATTAAAATTGCTTTCACAGCCGGAGAACTTGCAAATCAGTTAAAAAAATATTCTGAAGCGGAAATTATTTATCAAACGCTTGCAGACGAAGAAGGCCTACCCGAAGCGAAGTTGAAACTTGGTCAGATCTATATTGAAACAGACCAGCTTGATAAGGCCGCAATCCTGCTGAATCAGGTCATTTCTGATGGCAGAGCAACAGAAAAATTAAAAAGACAGGCAATAATCGGGCTGGGAGACATCGCAAGACAAAAGGGAGATAAAAAGAGTGCCTTAAAATATTACGAAAGTGTGACTGTTGATACCGGAATTGAAAGCAAAACAGGCGCTTTCTATCAACAGGTCTCATTCTATTTGAAAAAAAATGATTTTCAGGCAGCCATAGAAAAACTTCTGATATGGGCAGAAGAAATCCCGACATGCAAGATAAATGGAAGCTGGTCAATACTGTATGCAAGGGCATACATTAGAATAAAACAGTATGACAGGGCGTTAAGAGAGATTGAAACATTCATCAAGATATGCGAATCCAGCAATCCTTATTATGGATGGGCTCTATACTGGAAGGCAGAAGCATATCTGGCAGGCGGCGAAAGAAAAGAAATTGCAAAAACAATATTTTTAGAGCTTGTTGAAAAATTTCCGCAGTCCCGTGTTGCTGAGATGGCAAGATTAAAACTACAGGAGATTGAGAAATGAGCGAAAAAACCAAAAAGGAAATTTATGATGTTGATTTCTGTGTTGTTGGTGGTGGAATGGCAGGAATATGCGCGGCACTCAGCGCTGCGAGAAATGGAGCGCGTGTCGTTCTGATGCATGATAGACCGGTTCTGGGCGGAAATTCTTCAAGCGAGTGCCGTGTTCATATCTGTGGAGCTGACAGAAACACACGCATAAAAAATATGAGGGAAACAGGCATTTTAGAAGAACTGCGGCTTGAAAACCTTTCAAGAAATCCAAACAGAAGCTACTCAATCTGGGATCTTGTCCTTTACCAGAAGGTTATAACAGAACCCAGTATCGTACTTCTTCTCAATTGTTCCTGCCTTGATGCAGAAGTTGAGGATAACCATATTGTTTCTGTTTCTGGATGGCAGACAACAACCCAGACGATGCACAGGGTTAAGGCAAAAATATTTGCTGATTGTTCAGGAGATGGCATCCTTGCTCCTTTGACAGGAGCCCTTTATAGAATGGGAAGAGAAGCAAAAAATGAATTCAATGAATCGCACGCTCCAGAAAAACCAGACAGCAAAACAATGGGAATGAGCTGCATTTTTATGGCAAGGGAATATGACAAACCGCAGAATTTTGACCCGCCCGAGATCGCTTACAGATTTGATAGGTGCGAGGACCTACCATATGGAAAACAGGGACACTCGTGGATTGAAATGGGATACTGGTGGATTGAACTTGGCGGCGAACACCATTCAATATACGACACAGAAAAACTTCGAGACCAGCTGCTGAAAATCGTTCTTGGGGTGTGGGACCACATAAAAAACAGGTGTCCTGAAAAAAACAAGGCAATGAACTGGGCTTTAGAATGGCTGCAATTTTTGCCTGCAAAAAGGGAAAGCAGAAGATTTATCGGACATCATATCCTTACACAAAACGACATTGAATCAGAAGGAAGATTTCAGGATGTTGTCGCCTATGGTGGCTGGCCCATGGACGACCATAATCCGGCCGGATTTTATTCTGCCAGCATGAAGATGCCATCGACAATTTTTTACCCTACCCCATCGCCATACGGAATCTCTTACAGATGCCTTTATTCGAAAAATGTGAAGAATCTTATGTTTGCCGGTAGAAATGCAAGCTGCACGCATATCGCAATGAGTTCAACGCGGGTGATGGGCACTGCGTGCAGTATGGGTCAGGCAGCAGGAACCGCAGCTGCCATCGCAATAAAAAAAAGCATACTTCCAGAAGACGTCTTGAACCATATTGAATTACTGCAACAAACCCTTCTTTATGATGACGCATACATTCCCTGGATTAAACAAAAATTTCCGCAAATAACTCTTCAGGCAAAGCTTTCCGCATCCTCAGGCAACCCTGAACAGGTCAGAGATGGCATAAATAGGCCTGTTGATAATGAAAGCCATTGCTGGAAATGTAAAGAAGGAGAATGGATTTCGTACTCATTTGTTCAGGAAACATTTGTAAAGAGAGCAACGCTCATTCTCGATAGCGGCCTTGACAAACTTATCACAATGAGCCACCTTCAAAAAGACAATCAACTTACTCATCTTCCTGACACAATGCCGAAAAAATTCAGAATAGAAATAAAACAGAATGGAAAATGGAGGATGTTTCGCAGTGTCGAAAACAACAGCCAAAGATTGTTCAGGTGCGAGATAAATCAAAAGATTCAGGCTGTTAAATTTATTCTTGAAAAAACATATGAAGCAAAATCAAGCTGCGTTTATGCTTTCTACTGCGAATAGTTTTTTATAAGCCGATACTCATCCTTAAAATCAGTATTACATCGCTTATATCAATAAACCCGTCCTCATTTATATCGCATGACCGAAGATCCATTTCGTCAAGCCCTATCGCCATTTTAAGACACAGTATGACATCAAAAATATCAACTATTCTATCAGCGGTAGGGTCCCCTTTTTCAGCGTGTTCGAGAACAACGATTATACTGGTCAACTCTTTTTCAACAACATCAATACCTTCCAGTTGCTTTTCGTAATGATAAGGAGCAGAAATTTTTATATTATAAAAACCTGGCAAAAGAGGTCTGAAAAATCTTCCTGTTTGAGATTCAGAAAAAACAAAGGAATTATCGTAATCCCTTTCAGGTATCTCGATCTTTGCCTTTATCGAAGCACAACAGTCGCAGGAAACAATGCCGCATACTCCAGTTAAGGATTGAGAAATAAATTCAAGCATTGCCTGTCTATTATATGTCCAGTATAAAAATGGATTGTGCGGAAAATTTTCATGGCTTACTTCAATCGTAACTTCTTTGCAATGTTGAAAATAATTCATATAATCCTGTCTTCCGCCAGTGATTCTATACCACGCATAACCATTTGTGATGCCATTGTCAAAATCATCAAAATAACCCTGTGGAGAATTTAATTGAACCGTGTCAGCATAACTCCTGCTTATGAAAACAAACCAATCATTGTCAGGATGCGACCTTTCCCATGTGTCCCAGGGATAATTAACAACCTCTGCTCCTGAATGGTAGTTTGCTGACATCACGGGCATTGTATCTTTTGCAAAATCCATCATCGCAGTTGTTTCTGGTTGCCACTGGTTTCCATCTGGATGCTCGCCTTCTTCTGGGTCAGGAAAATTGCGATTCAAATCAACGCTATTGGCATTGTATCTCCTTGCGCCAAAAACACTTTCGTCTCCCGACCAGTATGTGCCATCAGGATTTGCAAGAGGGTTTATCCATATCTCACAACTATTAACAATTTTTGTAACATCTGGATTTGTTCCATACCCGCTTAAAAGGTACTCAATAAAATAAAGCAGCATCGCATAACCAGCAGGTTCATTGCCATGCATAGTGGAAGTCAAGAAAACTCGTGGTTTGAAAAATATATCGGTAAGGCCTGTGATTTTTGCGCATAAAATTTTTCTTCCAAGAACAGTTGTCCCAATTTCATAAATCTGGCATATATCAGGGTGCTGAAATTGAAACTGGCTCATCATCTCGAGATATTCATTATAGGAAGGATATTGAGCTGAAAATAAATTAAGAGAAAATTTTAATGCAGAATCAATACGGGCAGCATAACCTGGATGCTCAAGAATCTCATAATCAATATTCAAAGAAATGAAATTTTCAAATTCCTTTTCATTCGCGTAGGCATAAACCCGGTTATCCTTTATTTTTGAGATCGAAACGATTCTTGAAATTTCATTTAAGGAAAATACAGAAGATGATGAAAATCTGAAATAAACTTCACCCATTGTTTTGAAATAGTCGTCTACTGATAATGCAAAGGCGGTATTAACAAATAAAATGATAATCATGGCAGAAATTGACCTCTTCATAATTGCTCCAGCTTACATTCGCATCCCCAAACTACTATCCAGTGTAAGAACAATATTAATCTAACCACATTTCTTAATAAAATTCCAGCGGGAAGCACTTCAAAGGGGGCGGAAATATTGAAGTAAGTTAAAATCCTTGATTCTGCAGATACACGCTGTTAAACGCTTACGATGCCATCGAATAGTCCCCATGGCTAAAGAAATTTTTCTTTTCCGAATGTAAATTCTCGAATCATCGTATAGTATCCTATCTGCAATCTTGCAGTACTTCTTCCGCATTCTTTAGTATAAAATGTTTAATATTTTGAATCTCTGAAGAATTGGAAGGACCTATTTTTTTCTGTACCCGTTTGTTCTCCAAGATATCTTCAATATTAACATCAGTATAATTCTTGCACCACCACGAAATGTAATCTAGAATCTGGTGCAAATAATACGCCACTAAGTAATCTTTCCCTTTTTGAGATAAAAATCCTGATTGACTTTCCCTGGCAAACCTTTTTCTTCTACCAAAATCATGCTCTATTATAGGTCCTATGTTCATATGGGTTGCTCTACCTCCTCTAAAGATTCTTGCTCCGAGGTCTCTATTGCAGAATTCCTGAAATTCTCGACATCTTCTAGGGAAATCGATTAAGTTATTAACAAAATTTGATATATCCTCCGATATCCCCATTTTTTTAGCCCACTTGTCATGTATTCTCCATTCAGGCACCGTAACCTCTCGCTAATTATTCTTACACTCCTGCATTAGAAATGCCTTGTTGAGTCTGGTGGACCCGGCCGGATTCGAACCAGCAACCAACGGATTATGAGTCCGCTGCTCTGCCCTTGAGCTACGGGTCCATGTTTATTAAGTTTATCCGAAATCTGAAAAATTGTAAAGATAAATTCCGACAATGCGGTTTTTTCTACATCTTATGGTATAATTTATTATTGAAGAATTAACCCGGAACCAAGGAGGAAAATGGCAAAGCAACAAAAAGCAGGCCCTGTAAGAATAACTAAACAGGGCGACTGGGTCACTTACAGACCCGACATAAAGGTTCTTGACTGCACGCTTCGCGATGGTGGATTGATGAATAATCACAGGTTTGACGATGAATTTGTAAAAGCAGTATACAAAGCCTGCGTGGAAGCAGGAATTGATTATATGGAACTTGGATATAAAGCGTCAAAAAAAATATTCACAACAACTGAATTCGGACCCTGGAAGTTTTGCGATGAGGACAATATAAGAAGAATTGTTGGCGATAATGAAACTTCTTTGAAGCTATCAGTTATGGCAGACGCTGAAAGAACCGATTATCACCAGGATATACTGCCAAAAAAAGATAGTGTCATTGACCTTGTTCGCGTTGCCACATACATACATCAGATACCAACAGCCCTTGATATGATAAAGGATGCTCATGACAAGGGATATGAAACCACTCTGAACCTGATGGCAATTTCAACTGTTCAGGACAGGGAATTAAACGAAGCTCTTGATGTTGTCGCAAAATCAGAGGTAAAGGTTATCTACCTTGTTGACAGTTTCGGAGCGCTTTACAGCGAGCAGATAAGAGATCTGACCAAAAAATATCTCAGATACGCAAAGGCAGCAGGCAAGGAAGTTGGAATACACACGCATAACAATCAGCAGCTTGCCTATGCAAACACTATAGAAGCGCTAATTCTTGGCGCAAGCTGGCTCGATGCAAGCCTTGCGGGTCTTGGAAGAGGCGCGGGAAACTGTCAGCTTGAACTTCTGCTTGGCTTCCTGCACAATCCAAAATTTCATCTGAGGCCGGTATTGCAATGCATCAGGGACTGGATTGAACCACTGCGATCGCAACTCAGATGGGGCTACGACATACCTTATATGCTAACTGGAATCCTTAATCAACATCCAAGGAGCGCGATAAAGTTTATGTCAGGTGAAAACTGGAAGGACATTGTTGAATTTTTTGATTCTCTGGCTGAAAAAGAATGACGCGAGGGAAAGTTATCAAGTTTGCCTTATCCATTATCATCTGTTTCATAATAGGGCTGTCAGGTTCTTATTTTACATCTTCATCAGTAAATTCCTGGTACAGAACCCTCAATAAACCTTCGTTTACGCCACCTGACTGGATATTTGCGCCTGTATGGACATTAATCTATCTGTTGATGGGAATTTCTCTGTTTTTCGTCTGGATATCCAGCAATCCTCTAAAATATCTGGCTTTCATTGCTTTTTCCGCCCAGCTTTTACTGAATTTTTTATGGTCGGTAATTTTTTTTGGATTTGAAAATTTGCATTTTGCGCTGGCAGAAATTATTGCTCTGTGGGGTTCTATACTCATAACTATTTTTTTATTTCGCAGAATATCAAATATGGCGGCATATCTTTTAATTCCCTACATTTTATGGGTGAGTTTTGCGGCATTTCTCAATTATTCAATAGTCAGAATGAACTGAAATCCCCCTTCTGTCCCCCTTTATGAAAGGGGGAAGGAGAAAAGAAAAAGGGGTGGAAAGATTTTGCAAAACCCCGAACTGTTCCCTTTTGCTAAATTGGCAATATTAAAAAATGAAATTAGCAAAATCAGGGAATGAAAAGCAAGGGGCGATGCATTAAAATTGTAATATGGAAAACTACCTGAACATAAATTTTCAAATCTTTGGCCAGCGATAGATTTTGCTGCCTATCTTTCTGCCAATAATCTTATTTTTTACTCTTCTTGCAATTTTTTTTGGATCTCCGCTTGAAAACTTTTCAATATCGTTTGCAGTACGCGCAAGTTGATAAAGAAACCTAACAAGTTTGCTCATCATCGATTCCTTTTTTAGATCTTTGTTTTTCTATCTATTTCAGAGGAAATGAATTCCTCCTGACTCATCAATTCTTCCTCTGGATGAGTTGATATGCTTGTTTTCCATTCAACAACCCATTTTTTAGGGTCAAGCGCATCCTGACGTAAAATCTTTCCTTTCTCAAAAGTAGTGCGATGATAAACCGCGTCTCCTGGCTTGAACATCGACCTTTTCTTGAAAAACATTTGCACCTCCTTTTCAGTCAAAAACAAATCCCTTTTCTTTAAAAAGACTGACACAGATATCAACAATGGAAGGATCAAAAAGAATTCCGCTTTTTTGTTTTATCTCACTCAGAGCAAAATCAATGCCGAATGCTGTTCTGTAAGGCCTGTCAAAAGCCATCGCCTCAACAACATCGGCGACAGCGATAATTCTGGCTTCCAGCAAAATATCTTTCTCTGTCAAACCATCAGGATATCCTGAACCATTCAATCTTTCGTGGTGCTGCCTGACAATTCTCGCAATATCCCACGGAAACGGAATTCTACTGAGAATGTCGTATCCGGTTATTGAATGCAATTTAATGATACTGAATTCATCGTCAGTAATCTTGCCGGGTTTCACCAGAATTTCAACAGGAACATTAACCTTGCCAATATCGTGAAGAATCCCGGCAAAATGTATGCTACGAATTATGTTCTCTGGTACGCCAAGTTCTGCAGCAATCGCAACAGCAAGTTTCGCAACGCGCACCTGATGACCTGCTGTATATGGATCCCTGGTCTCAATAATTCTTGCGATGGACAATGATATTCCCTCAATTGTATTCTGTAAACGCGCATAACTTTTTTGAAGCTCTGATACTGATGCGTTTCTTTCTTTTCTTGCTTTAAACACGGTTACGCAATAGCCAATATTTTCCACAATGCCATTAACAATTGATTGCTCTTCACTTTCAATAAATCTGTTTTTCGCCGGGGAAAAAATGCTCAAGCAACCTATGGAAACACCTTCATCAATAATCGGCATCGCAAATATGGATTTATATCCATATTTTTTAACAATATGTCTCCAACCATCAGGATAATCGCTGCTTTCAATATCATTCAATATGACAATCTTTTTTTCAAACAAACTCTCTGATATGGGACATCTCTGCGATTTTTCTAAATACATTTCTCTCAATTCTGAAAAAAACTCAAAATTTTCTTTGGAATATGCGGCAATCTCTATACCTGATATATTTTTTAGAATAACGAAAACAAAACCGGAATACACCTTTGAAATTTCATTACAAACTGATGAAAGCATTGCTTTTTCATCTTCTGCTTTCGTAAATATTTCATTGCATGCAACCGCTGCCTGCAATGCATTACTTATTCTCTTAATTCGCTCCAGGTATTTTTTCAGTTCTGTTATGTCAATAACAATGGCGATAATACACTGTTTGTTCAAAATCTCATCAAAAACCAGCTCTCCTGAAGCACGAGCATATAAAATAGCCCCATCCTTTCTAATATATCTTCTTTCTGTTTCATAACGAGTTATTTCACCATTTCGCAGTTTCTCAAATGTTGATTTAACAGAGGGTAAATCTTCAGGATGAACAACATCTGCCAGCTTCATCTTCATCAATTCCTCATGGCTATAACCCAGCATTTCACAGACGCGCTGATTCAGCGCAACAGGCCTTCCTTCAAGGTCAAGTATTCCGATTCCTGCCGAAGTTGTATCAAAAAATCCTCTGAATCTTGAAAGGGTTGCCCTGATATTTTTTTCCATATAAACCCTGTCTGTAATATCAACAATGGAGACTATCAGCCTTGACCAATCGCTTTCATTTCCAGACAGAGTGTTAAAATTCAAAATCACATCTTTTTCAATTCCGCCACTTGTTTTAATTTTTGTTTGAAACTGTTCTATTTTATAAGCAGTATAAAACGGCTCAATAATCTCTGGAGTGGCCAGATTTTCCTTAAGCAGTTCAATCAGTTCTCCGGTATCCCTGCTGCTAAACAATTCAAACATCTTTCTGTTTATATTAAGAAACTTGATAGTATCTTTTAAATACTGGCTGTTTTCCGCGATATATACCCGCAGATTTTCTCCCCTTTCTTTTATTGAATCAAGAGAATTTTTTACTTCTGAAAGGTCCATTTCAAGCGCAGGCACAGGCAAATTTTCAAAAATCTCTGCCAGATGTTGTTCATTTTCTCGCAATCTTTGTTCAGCCTTCTTCCTTATCTCTTCAGCATTCATTTTTTCAATGCAAAGACCGATATCAAAAGAGATTTCAACAATAAGTTTTTTAATTTCTTCTGAGAAAAAATTTCTCTGATCTGAATAAAGATTCAGAGCGCCAATAACTTTTCCAGATGATTTTATGGGTACAGCAGCAGAAGAACAAAAGCCATATTTTATCGCCTGTTTCCTCCATGGTTGCATTCTTTTATCAGAAAGAATATCATTACACACACAAACTCTTTCAGTTCTTATTGCCCTTGCTGTCGGACCTTTTCCTTCAAAAGATTGTGGGTCTAGAGAAATTTTTATGTCTTTGTAGTACTGTGTTTTTCCATAGCCAGCAACAGGAACAACACTTTTCTTTTCATAGTCAACCATGCATATCCAGGCAAGAATAAACTTACCTTCATCGCAGGCAATCTTACATATTTCTTTTAACAGGTTTGCTGCGTTTTTTGCTCTAACAATCGCCTGGTTAACCTGATAAAGAATTGTGTACATCCACATCAAATTTGATAATTTTTGTTTGCTTTCTTTTTCTTCTGTGATATCCCTGATAAAGGCGCCAACCCCGATTTCTCCTGTTTCAAGTTTCACAGGAAATTTTCTTGTTTCATATGTTCTATTTCCAGCAAACTCCTCATTTATAACCAGTCTGTCTTCTTTCAGGGACTGTTTATCAGTTCGACGGCATTGCCCTGCAGTACGCGGTTCCATCAGGTCAAAATCACTCTTTCCAATTATCTCCCTTACGCTTTTCTTGAAAAATTTCGAATATTCAGGATTCACATAGATATATCTGAATTTTGAGTCCTTGATAAAAGCCATATCTTTTGTGGAACCGATAAAAGTCTCGAAATTCCTAATGGTTGCTTGCAGTTGATTAAACGATTTAATCCTTTGAAGTCCAACAGAAATCAATTTTGCCGCGTTTTTAAGAAAACTGACTGTTTCCGGAGAAAACTTACTTTCACTTATATCCGCGCAGAACAATACACCAAAAATTTCATCTTTCGTCTTTAAGAGAAAACACGAAAAATACTTTTCTTTTCCATCTATCCTTGTCTTTGAAATCAAACCTTTTGATTCTTTTTTTGTTCTGCCCGCAAAACAATCCTGAATGTAATTTTGAAAGCCCTTTGCAAAAGGCTGTTTTTTTCTGTCATCTTTGAAATAAATTGCCACAATTTCAAAACCAAACGATTTTTTAATTGCGGCTGCCACCTTTGAAGCAATTTCAGAACTATCAAGCGCTTCATTCAGAACTGAACCAATTTTTTCTTGCGCTTCATTTAATTTATCTATCACCCTGCGATGTGTGATATCGTAAAGAATAATCTGGATCATTTTTTCTTCTTTGCCAGCAAGTTTTGCTGCGCAATAAACATCAATCGGAGAACCATCCTTTTTTATTATTCTGAATTCAGAAATACTTAAAACAGTGACTGTTTTTAGAGAATTGAAAAGCTGGTCAACCGTTTTTTTGTCCTTTGAAAAAACAAATCTTTTAAAATTTTTGCCTGTCACTTGCTCTTTTCTGAAACCTGTCATGGAGATAAAAAACTGGTTTACATCATAAATTTTTCCATCAAGAAAACAGACGATATAACCAGCAGGAGCGTTTTCAAAAAACAATCTGAATCGTTTTTCTGATTCAATAATGCGGTTTTCTGCTTCTCTTTGATCTGTAATATCCCTACCCTCGCTGAGGGTTCCTGCTATTGTCCCATCCGGGTTTTTCAAAACAACATTTCGCCAGGCAATCAATCTTTCGCCTCTTGCTGTAAGAACTGGATTTTCAAAATACCTTCTCAAAATCTTTTTGCCTGAAACAAGATCCTGAAAAAATGATTTCATTTCCTTTCTGAATCGAGCAGGAATAAAATTGTCAAAGTATTTCTTCCCGATTATTTTGTTTACTGGATAACCAAGAATTTCGCATCCTTTTTTGTTTATTTTCAAAACACGCTGGTCTTTGCCAAGAACAATGAGCATTGTATCAGCAAAGTCAAAATAAAGTTGAGCGTCATCAAGGCCGCGTTTGAGGATTTTTTCTTCTGTGAGAAACTCCTTCTTGATTTTTTCCAAAAAAGGCAGGTTTTTCAAGACCGCATTCGATTTATTTCTAAACTTCTTATTATTATAGAACTTCATTCGACCTCCATCCTGAAGAAATGATACAATTTTAATGTTCAACGGTCAACAGAATCTAATTTTATCTTCTGTTTGAACTCTATCCTAAAGTTGGATAAAATCTTGTATGATTTTAAAAAAACAGGAACTGAATATGACAGGACAACGAATTACTGTTTTATCTGTTGTGTTTACACTCATAGCGCTCATTGTTTTTCTCTGTGTCCTGACATTTTTCAGGATTTCTAAACCTGCGAGTAAATTGAGAAAAGAAGCAACCAGGTACGAACAGTACAAAAAGAATTTTGACAGCACGCTTTCTTTTATGAATCTAAGCGAAGTTAAAGAATTGCGGGTTATGGTGAATGACTATCATGTTGAAGTGGCTCAAAAATTTGGTGTTGGTGGACTTATCGATGAAACGGCTGTCATTAAAGCTGTGGAAGATGGGAAACTGATTCATCTGAGTGAAACAAGATTCTGGAGAATAAAAGAACTAAAAGATTCCCTGCCATATGTTACGCCTGACACTTTTAAACTCCTTCAACTGATAGGAGAAAAATTTCAGGAAAATTTGAAAAAAAATAATCTGCCGTTATATCGTTTCACCATAAGTTCTGTTCTGCGAACAGACGAAGGCCAGAAACGACTCACAAGAAAAAACAGAAATGCCACAAAAAATACCTCAAGCCATCAATTCGGCACAAGCGTTGATATTCTGTTTAAAGAATTTGATTACACTGGAGAAGACAATTTTACATTTAATTTTCTAAAGCGATATGGGCACAGGCCAGAGTTGAAAAAAAAGGAATTTGACGAGATGGGAATTCTTTATGCGCAGCGCTTGAAAACAATACTTGGCAGAACCCTTCTTGATTTGCAAAGAGAAGGCAAGTGCTATGTAATCTACGAAATCAGACAACCTGTGTTCCATGTTACTGTTGCCGCTAAATTCTAAAATTAAAAGATAGCGCCTGCATCCAGCCTGATATATCTGATAGCCCTGAAATCCTTTTCTATTGACCAGAAGACAATAAGAAATGTTCTGTCAGGAAGAACCAGCACATGGGGCTCTCCGAAACTGAAATTTGTCCATTCAGAATGAGTTATTGCTCCGGGCCTTTCTGCACGATATATCAGGTGATCAGTCTCAACCCTGAATTCGTTTTTTGAAACTCTGGCAACCGCCAGTCTTATACCAGCAACAATAGCCCTTCTCTGGTTATAAACAAATAAGATTTTGTCCTGTGAAAACGGTGCTACCGCTGGTGTCTGGCCCATAATGCCTGTTGGTTTTGATTCAGTCCATGTCCTGCCGTCATCAAATGAAAGTGCAAAAGGATTGGAATAATCGGAACCATCCTTCTGATTGATCTTCCAGCAGGTGCCAAAAAGTTTTCTGTCATCAATCTCAATAACCCATGCCTCAGCAGCGCAGGAGTCTGGTTCAATAAAACTCAACATATCAGTATGTGTCCAGCTTTTCCCTCTGTCCCTGCTGGTCAGAAGAATAACATGATTTCTCTTCACAAAAAGATCTGGATCAAATGTGTTGTAAGGGGAATAACACGCATGCCAGGAACCGCTTTTTGTTATGCACATTGCTCCCGGCGCCTCTGCCGCAGATGGCTCTGGTTTTGGAATTACGAAAAACTCTGACCAGCTGTAGCCATTGTCTTCAGAAATTCCATATATCAGCTGGTTTTCTTTTAATCCACAGGTTGCCTCTGACCAGAATGATTCTCCCTGCATATCAATTTTTGTGCGCGTGCCAAAGAAAAACAACTGCCCATCAGGGCTTCGACTGATTGAGCCAAAAATGCTGTAGTCATCAGTAAGATGTTTCCATGGAAATGTCAGATTTTCCCATTTTTTGCCATCGCGAGAACGCATCAATACAGGTTTGAAATCATTTATTCCAAGCCCTGATTGAACCATAAAAGAACAGATTATTTCATCGGAATTTAAAACGAATCGCGGACCACAAGCAACCGGAGCACCGGCGCGATTTTCAACCCTGAATACAAAACCGCTGTCAATCAACCTGAAAGATTCGTTCATTGATAAAGGAACTTATTTTTTAAATTAACCTTGAATGGCTGTGATGGCTTTGCCTGTTTTCCCTCGCTATCAGTGTAAGTAATAAAAAGATAAAAATCCACATCTGGCTTTAAGCCCTGAATTAAAGACCCTGATTGTGTTATGCCTGAAGCAATTCTTACAGCGCCTCTGCCATCTGGATATACACTTGCCCAGACATCATATGACCTTGCGTCCGGTGCTTGTTCGAAAAAGATATTACATCTTGTTCCATCAGGCATATGTTCAGGATCCTGGACCCTTATAATTTTTGCCGGCGGCAGGACACCAATTTCATAAAGATTGCTTATGGGATTTTCAAGCGCAGGCATTCCAGCAGGCGCTGGCATCCGAATTCTTGAAAGTTCAATGGCAGAACTTTTCATATCCTGCGCTGTGGCATACTCTGCATAGAGATCCCCGAGCAACACATCTTCATTGCTGGCAGGGATAAGTTCATTCCCATAAATGACAGAGCTTCTGCGCTCAACAATTATCTTTTCAAGTTTCAAAGGAAGATCCACAATTCCATCTCCTCCGAATGAGCCCCACCATGATGAACCAAGCTCTCTATAACAATCATATGGTGCGTTGGATGGCATCTGAAATTTAATATATCTCCATCCATCAAAACAGAAAAAGCTCATAGTCCTTATGTCATCGCAGTTCCAATCGTCTTTTGTTCCAGTGCTGATCCACTTTTCTCCTTTTGCGTCTCTCAACATAAACACCACTCTTCCCCAATCGCTTGCCGCATAAGCCCAAAGACCGATATGAGAAGGTTTTCCTGGTATTAGAACTGGTTTTGGTGGAACAATCGTTGTGTAATATGGCATCACCTTTCTATCTATTTTTTGCTTTTCTAGATGAACCCTCAGCGCCTTTTTTCCATATTTTTTATCAACCATTACAACCTGTGAGCTCATCTCTCCAGGAAATCTTTCTATCTGGAGTTTATGATTGTTTTCGTATTCATAATCACGTGCTGTAGAAATCTTCCAGCCATCTGCAAGGTCTGCGAGCCTGATTGAATTTTTTGAAGGAAAACTATCGCTATGGTCGGGCTCTCCAAGCGATAGTTCAATTGGTTCTGTCAAACCTTCAAGATACACAGGAGATTGTCCAATAAAAAATGTTGCTGCGCCATTTTGCTCTCTCAAAACTGTCACATTGTCATTGATATCATAAAGTTCAACTGATTTTCCTGGCGCAAGTTTTACGCTAACAGGCCTTTTGCCTCTCACTGTCCATAACACATAAACAAGCCTTCCTGTTTTATAGTGTTTGTATTCCTGGCAGTATGTTGAAGTACTTCCTGTGGGCACATACCTGATGAAATTACATCTATTGATATGTCTGGTTAGCGTCGCATAAGAAACATAGGCAAGTTTTGGCATTGCAAGCGGCAAACGGGTGCAATAGCCACCGCCATAGTGATTCTCTCCCCAGTAATTTGCGCAGTCAAAAGGAGCATTTGAACTGGCATGATGGTTTATTCCGTAACCAATGAGAACCAGAAAGTTTCTCGTTGCTATATTTGCCTGGTCTTCAAAGCTTGTGTCATAATCCGCTGATGAAATACAGGTTCCTTCAACCACAACAAGATACGGGTCTGGTTTGTATTTTTTTATGTCCTGAAGGATCGGATACAACCTGTTGAGAACAACCTGATGCACTGGCTGTTCAGGTGTTCTTTCAAAACCTGGAAGATCCAAACCAACTCCATCAATTAATTCTCTTGCTTCAGGGCTCAAACGCAAAAACAACGCCGTATAGTGAGGGTCTCCATGCGGAAGTAAAATCTTGACATCCGGCCATTGATTTCTTACTGCCCTTGCTCCAAGCAGAAATTTTTCAAGCTGCGATCTGAACGCCTTTTCTTCATCCTGTGTCAACTGGTAATCGTTTCCATAATGCTCGGGCCATATGCCATAGGTTATTGGACCAATGCCTGGCTCAGGGAAAAACAGAATGTATTCTGGCTTATTAATTGCACTTTTTTCCACCTTATACTTTTTCAGTTCTTCAATCAACCATTTCTGCGTCGCTTCAGGATTTTTCGGGTCATAGTACTTTGCATTTGCGTATGAAAAGCTATTTACATATATCACACCTCCATCAAACGCCTTATGAGAAACATACCCTAATTTTTCAGCAAGTTCCCTGATCTCTGGACTTGCTGTTCTGTAAGTAGAAAGATTGGTTTCAGCGCCTGCCTGAGCCATTACAATGAGTTCTGTTTTTAGATCCGGAGTATTATGTGCGCCGGACCAGTTCCAGTAACCAAAGATTGGACCCTTTCCTTCAGACCAGTTTCCTCTTTCTCTTGTGTCAGGATGAAGATAAGCAAAGTTTCTAAAACAGATATACTCTTCGCTACCAGATGAACATATTACCTTCAGATAATGAAGCCCGTATCTTGTGGGATTTAAAGAAAGTTTTATTGAGTCGGATCCGTATGGCTTAATTCTTATGAATTGGGTCCTTGTGGATTTATCTATTCCATCATAGTCGGATGTTGAAATTTTGATCTCAACATTTTTTTCAAGACCGGTATTATTTTTAAGATTTATTGTGTAAGATGGCTTTGCGGGAGAGGTCCACACATGAGCAGGAGCATCAGGATTTATTTCAATATCGGTCTCCACGGATTCCAGTGTTGCAGCATAGATGT
Source organism: Candidatus Omnitrophota bacterium (assembly GCA_023819255.1). Taxonomy (GTDB): domain Bacteria; phylum Ratteibacteria; class UBA8468; order B48-G9; family DTJG01; genus DTJG01. The sequence goes on along the minus strand of JAMWBU010000025.1, from coordinate 11,029 downwards.
GCACGCCACTGGGAAGCCCTGCGCCATGCCAGCTATATTCAAGCGGATCCGGATATGCCCTGTAAGGCTGCACCTGCTTTGTAAGTTCAATTCCAACCCTGTCAAGATCAGAAAACCAGTCCATCTGACCAGGATCGATGGGTATGACAGTATGAAAAAGGTTGATTGTTTGGCCATTTTCAAGCTTCACAGGATAAACATTTTCAGCGCCTGATTTTGATGAATAAACTGGAATTTTTCCTGAAAAATTCACAGGATGACCGGCGTTGGGCCTGTAAAACTGAGCAGTAATAACAGGCACATTGTACTTTTCTCCATCATATGTTCCGATGATGTGAAGCGCCTTGTATCTTGCGTATGGAACATAAAAACAGAACCTTGATTTCTCTATTCTTTCTGCAGAAACCCACCGACCTCCAAAGGTTCCATGATTTGCCGCAATATATCCTTTTATTGCTCCAAACTTAATCCAGCTTGCGCCAAGGTCAATGTGATCTTTGTCTCCATTTATATCAGATAGCACAAATGGCACTTTTGATCTTGATAACTGGTTTTTCAAATTTTCAAGCTGCCCATTCGCAAGGCCCTTGCCTTTTATAATTTCCCGGCTATTAACAAAACCTGTTAACTCAAGCGGGAAAAATCTTTCATCAAACTCCAAAGGCTTTTTTACCATCATATTTACCAGTTTCACCCCATAGTACATTGAAATTTTTACTGTGCCTTTTTCTTCAATGGGCCGACTTAATCTGAACCTGCCAACAAACCTTCCATCCAGATAAAAACTAAAAAACCTCTCATTAACAACAAGTCTCAATGTATGGAGCGTTTCGTTTATCTTTGGAAAAGACGCTATCTCCCATTCAATATTTTTTCTTATCTCTTCCGGCCACTCAAGATTGATATCAGAAAATGGATGGAAATAAAGATTTCCGCGTTGAACCTTGCCTGTCTCTGGCTGAACGCTAAAACTGTAACTGATGTACTTCATCTCAGGAGAAGCACTGACAGAAGCATTGAACGACTGCTTTGTTTTATCAGGCAAATCAGCGCAACCGACAGAAACACTGAAACTGGATGAACGGGGCTTTTCAGGGTTGAGGTAAAAGTAAAAGGTATATTCAGATGGCATGGTATAAAGATTTTTTCCTGTTAGCATCGTAATCCCATCCTTTTCTACGGCCAGAACAGGTAAGCCCTTTTCGGTAGAAAAAAAATATTTTGTCCCAGAAATTATCCAGTCATCTGCTTTTGAACCAAGAATTTTTTCAATATTGTTTTCTCCTGCGGCAAAACAAATTGCGCTCATCATAAAAAACACTGAAAAAATTATTTCTTTTCCTTTCATAGTTTTCTCCTTTTGATGTTAAAGTTAACATTTAAGAGAATTTTGTCAAGATTATGAAAAAATTTATAATTGATGGCAGGACAACAGGACTGAAAATGGCACATAAAATAGTCGTGGGAATGAGCGGCGGAGTTGACTCAACAGTCGCCGCAATTCTTTTAAAACAGCAGGGATACGATGTTAATGGCGTGTTTATGAAAACATGGGATGAGAAAAATTTCCCTGATTGTAAAACAAAGTCCGCCTGTTACGGACCTGAAGAAAGAGAGATCGAAGAGATTGAAAAAATCAGCAAAATCCTTGAAATACCTGTCTATTTTGTCGACGCGAGAAAGGAATTTAAAAAAAGGGTTCTTGATTATTTCAAGAAGGAGTATCTTTCAGGAAGGACTCCAAATCCATGCGTGCTCTGTAACAGGTTCATAAAGTTTCAGTTCCTTGTTGACGAAATTCAAAAACAGGGAGTTAACTTTGACTTTTTTGCAACAGGCCATTACGCAAGGGTTGAGTATGATAAGAATCACAATAGATACATTCTCAAAAAAGGCATAGATGCAAACAAAGATCAGAGTTATTTTCTTTTTCTTCTTACGCAGAAACAATTATCTCAAATTAAGTTTCCTCTTGGAAATTATACAAAAAATGAAGTTAAAAATATCGCAAAAAAACACGGACTGAAAATTGTTGAAAAAAAAGAAAGTCAGGACTTTATCCCTGGCGACAGATTTTTCATTTTTGATAATGGGATAGAGCCAGGAGAAATTGTCGATAAAAATGGGCATATCCTGGGAAGGCACAAAGGAATCATCTATTATACGATCGGCCAGAGAAGAGGGCTTGGTATTTCCTGCGCAAAACCCCTTTATGTTATTGAAATACAGGCAGAAAAAAACAGAATCGTTGTGGGTGAAGAGAAAGAGCTTTACAGAGACGCTCTTATTGCTGAAGATGTCAACTGGATAGGTATTGAAAAGATTGAAAGCCCGATTGAGGCTCGGACGAAAATCAGATACAGGCATCAAGAAGCAGAGTCAACAATCTTCCCGCTGCGGAATAACAGAGCGCGTGTCGTTTTCAAAAAACCGCAAAGGGCAATAACTCCAGGACAGGTAGCTGTCTTTTATAAGGATGACATTTTGCTTGGCGGCGGCTTTATAAGGGACTGAGTCCTGGTGAATAGAAACCTTTTGAATTTTTTGCGATTGGCAAACGCCGCATATGAAATCTTATCCCTTAAATCAATCCCTATGTCAAGGGTTTCAGAAGCCGTTAGAATTCTTATTCCTAAAGCTTCTTTTTCAGGCAATCTACTGCCTTTTTCTCCATAAACCGGAATCATCCTTACTTCTTTCACATCTGAAGAAAAATCATAAACAGCAACAAAAGTTGCGACATTTGAATTTTTCCTCTGCATAATAAAAGGAACACTGTCTTTAAGATGATAGCCAATACCCGTGCCTGACAGAATGATTGAATTCTCATTGTTGAGCAGGAAAATTTTTATCGTGCTTTCCTTATCCTGATAGATTTCAAAAATCTCCGGGTCGTTTTTTTCATCAATCATTTTTAAATTTTTCAAATGTTGATAACCACCCTGCGGATTGTTAAGTTCTGTCGGAAAAAATTTTTTATTTTCTTTAATCTGGCCGCGAAAGTGAATAATCCAGTCAATCTCTGCTTTTTTTCCTCCCTCAACGACAAAAACATCAACAAGGAATTTTTCTGTCAGAACGAGGAATCTTTTCAAAATGTATCCAGGATACGCACTATCGCAGCTTGCAAAACAAACAGCGTATTCAAGGTTATCTTCAAAATACAACAATTTTCCTGTCGCTGGTTGCTGATCCTTTTTATCAATCACCACAGTATTATGGCTGACTGTTGTCCTGCACCAGGTTTTGTATTCAGGTACGCTGTAGCTGATTCTTCCAGGATCAAGCAGAAATTCTTTTCCGTTCGCAAATAAAACTATGTTCAGTTTATCAGGATGGCCGTGACTGTCTCCATGGATTCCATAATCAAGCATTGCACAAACCTGATTCTGTCCTTTGCCCTTTCTCAAAACAGCAATTCCTATGTCAGAAAGATTTGTGCTTTTCAATTCTGTTTCCTGTGCAAAATTAGTTGTGTCCGCGTATTTAGAAAAGATAGCGTCCCCAAAATATCTGAAAGCCCAGCGAAAAAAATTGCTGTAGTTTTTTAGATCTACCGGGTCTCCATCATTGAAAGCAGGAAGTTTTCCGTCCGGGTAAGAAAGTTGTAATACCCCGAGCCACATTGATTTCAATCTTGAATTTTTTGAAAAATCCAGTCCTGTTCTTTTTGCCGCGTCCAGGGTATGCTGGATTGCCGAAAGGGCGTAAAAATGATAGGCAATCGTTCCTTCATACCATAAGCCATCCGAGGTGATGCTGTTTTCAATCTGCCACAAAAGCCCGAATCTACCATAAATACTTTCTTTCATCAGATCGCAGTCGCCTGTAACAAGCCCGACAACTGAATATGCGGCATTAAACCAGGTTTGATGGTTGTTTTTTCCTCCATGAAAAATCTGGTATTTCAAAATTTCTTTGACGATATCTTTCAAAAATTTCTCTATGGTTCTTCTGTCTTCATCTGAAAGACAGGATGAATTTGCAATCAGGTCATATGCGCAGGCAAGGTCGATTGCTGAAATTGCCTCATCAAGGTTCTGGCAGTATCTTCTTCCACCAACCACTGCAAGAAGGCCTTTTCTGCCCCACCTATCATGTCTTTCAAATGATGGATACAATCTTGCAAGAGTCAATAAGATTTGTTTTACTCTTTCAGCGTATTTTTCGTCCTTTGTAAAAGCGTAAGCCTTTGCAAGAATAACACAATTTTTGTCAATTTTGTAGTTGATGTGCGTCCTGTAAGCCGCGGATGTCCTTTCATCAGTATAAACAGAACCGCATACAGGACAGATATGTCGTGTTTCTGTTTCCGGTCTCAGTAGAGTATTGTCCTTTGGGCAGTAATAATAAAAAATCCAGTCGCCTTCTTTTTCTGGAATTTTTAATGGCTCATTAAGGACTGCGTCTGCCTGTTTTATGATTCCTTGCAGTTCGGCTTGGTTATTCTTTAAGATTTCTATTTCAGCATCAGTGTATAAAAACCTGGGATGCTCTGGAAAAACAATATTCTGCTGAGCATAGCAAAAAGAAAGAAAATACAAAGAAAATAATATTGAGAGCCTTAATTTCCTTATACAGGTATTTTGCATATTATAGTCTATCATTCCGCCAAACCAGAATCAAAAATTGAATAATATACTCCATTTTTGAGGTATTATTTTGGTAAAACTGATACAGGCAAGAAAAACGCAAGTGATTATCTTTCTTTTGGATTTAATTTCAGCGTTCCTTTACCTTTAACTGAAGAAAAAACGGAATCTGTTCAGGAAGCCGAAATAAAATATTTTGAAGCAGCTTACGACAAACAAGTAAAAGATACCATTCATGATGTAATAAACGCATACTACGAATATGTATTTAAGATTGACGACCTTATAAAGTTTTTATATCAAAAACAAATATTACTGGAACAGGTAAGAAAACAGCTTGTGAAGTTAGACATGAAAGACGAGAAATTTTCTGTCCCGGAGCTGGTGTCGTTAAGTATTCAATACATCAATACAGAGTTTGAGATTTTGCACATAAAACAACTCTTATATCTGAATCTTGCTTTCATTGTGAAATACATACCTGAAGCTAGTATCAGCCAGTTTGTTTCTCCTGTAAACATAGAAAAAGATGTCGAAATATACGCAAAACAAAGAACAGGGGAAAGAGCCGTGTATGTTTGGTCTCACACATTTAATAAAATTGACAATGGATTTATGCACTGGTTTTTGAAAACAAAAATAATCAGAACATTGCTTATTTCTTTCGGAAAAGATACCGATAGGGAAAAATTGAAGAATTTTCTTGACCTTGCCGGCAATTTCTTTCAAATTGAGGCACTGATAGGAAATAACGAACTGCTTAACCAGCAGGATAAATTAATAAGCTTAATGTCTGAGTTTAATAATTACAAATTTTCAGGCATACATCTTGATATTGAACCTTACACATTTCCAGACTGGCAAAAAAATAGGGAACAATATCTTCAAAAGTATTTTGAATTACTTCAGACTTTAAAAGGACATCCTTATATGAAAAATAGGACTCTCACAGTTTCAGTTCCGATTTTTTATACAGAAGATTTTTTGAAAAAAATTTTTCCTGTTGTTGACAGGGTTTACGTTATGGCATACGGAACAAAAAATCCGGATACAATCGCAAGATGGATTAAAAAAGCTTTTGAAATTGACAGATCCAAGGTTGTTATAGCGTTAAGATGCAAGGATTTTGAGAATCAAATAGAATTTGAAAATTTCATCACTGAAATTAACGAACGCACAGACGTTTCGTCTTTTGCGATTCATTCATTAAAAGAATATATGGAAATTGGGGGAAATTATGAGACTCAGATCAAAACCGAGCTTCATTAGAACCGGCGAACCAGAAAGACAGGCAAAAAGAAAACATATAGATCAATACATTTACTTCGGAATTATTATTATTATTGTTGTTGCCGTCTTATTCATCCTAAGCCATAGATTTTTCTATGTTACCGGGTATGGACAGATCATAATTCCTTATGTCGATGTCCAGCCAATCGACGACATCAGGGTTTTAAAATACTATGTAAAGGAAGGTCAGACAGTGAACCAGGGAGACATTCTTTTCTCCTATATCGAAAAAGAAAAAGACACCTCCGCTGGACCCGGATTTTATTACCAGGTGATGAGGGATAGACAAAACTTAATAAGACAGGCAGGAAAAATAAACCTCGAGAAAAGCGCGCTTGAAAAAACAGGGAAATTCTCAATCAATCAATTGGAAGAACAGTTGGCATGGAAGAAAAAAGAAAAAATTTACTATCAGGAAAACCTGAAAAAGAAGATTGAAGAACTTCAGCATATGAAAAAAATGGCGCTTCTTGAAACATATCTTCCTTTTGACATAAAAAACAAAGAAGAAGAAATTGAGAAAATAAAGTTTCAGATTTCAAAAATTGAATCAGATATTTCAACGATAGAAAAAGAGATTGAGCAGTTGAAAGAAAAACAACGGATCTTGCTTTCGAATCTTGACGCAGAGAGAAACCTGATGCGATCTGTCCCTGACATTTACTGGGGCACAACTGAAAAATCCGGGACTCTCAATTTCCCGGCTCCTATCGGAGGAATTGTCGCAAGAATTCACAGACAGGAAAAAGAGGTTGTGCTCAAAGGCGACAATGTTATGAGCATTTGCAAAATCGGAGAAACAAAAATCAAGGGGTATTTTGAGCAAAAGGATTATGTACATCTTACAAAAGATAAGATGGTGAAAATTGTATTCCCTGATAACACAAAAAAAGAAGGCATAATTACAAATGTATATTTCGCCACAATGCCGCAGCCGCCTGAGTTTCAAAAAAAATATGAGCCTCTCCACAGAAGCGTCATCGTAGACATATTGCCTTGCAAATGGGAAATAGAACCATTCAAGGAACTTTATAAAATGAGTGTAAAAATTTATGTTTCAAAACTTTCAATAAGAGGTGAAAAATGGAAATCCTGTTTATTACCAATGATAGCTCATTAAAAATTCCGCCACTTGAGAAGGATAGAATAACTCTGTTGCCCTCAAATCAGTTTAATATCAAATCTGCTGAAAATTGCAGCGCAATTATTATTGATCAAAGAATTTCTGAAACAAAAAATGTCTTAATCGAAATCAGACAGTCACAGTCAGATATCGTTGCCTTGAAACCAGTATTTATTTTTTCTCACAAAGAAATTAGTGACATAGAAATTCAGTGCCTTGCAGATGGGAGAACAAATTTACAGGAATTATCTGAAATTCTTTACAGTGCGGATAGAATTTCTAAACTGACGACAACTCTAAAGGAACTCAAAACAGAAAACTTCCAAACATTGGTGATTTTACGTATTTTGAGATTCCTTTATGCAAGAGAAATGCAACTTAAACCCCTGCTTTCTCCAAAATATAGATACGGTTATGTTTATCCATTCGCAATATCGCAGTTTAAAGATATTGAGGATTTCAGGATTTACGAAATTCTTGCGCGAATGGAAAAAGAAGGACTTTTAATCGGAAATTTTTATGACCGTGTGCATTTTTGCAATAGATGCCACAGCGCATTTATGAATTTTCGGGAAATCTGTCCTTCCTGCAAATCAGCCAACCTTTCGGTTGAAAATGTTATACACCATTTCAGGTGCGGATACACAGCACAGGAGTCAAAGTTTATGCAGGGAGAACAACTGATATGCCCGAAATGTAACAGTATTCTAAGACACATTGGAACTGACTATGAAAAACCGTCAACAATTTTTATATGCCACAGCTGTCAGGAAACATTTCAGGAGCCTCTTGTTGAGTGTTTTTGCTTCTATTGCACCAATAGAACTCCTGTAGAAGAAACTGTGTCGTGGGATATAAAAACCTATGAAATAAGTCCTGCTGGAATCAATTGCGCAATAAATGGGATAATTTTTTCGTTCGCCGAATTCCTAAAAACGCAACTTGAACTGGTGGAGTACGATAATTTCAAAAGAATCGTTGAAATCGAGATTGAAAGAAAAAAAAGGTACAAAAGGGATAGCAGTATTGGTTCTTTCCGGGTCACAAACTTTCAGGAGATGTATTTGATGATTGGAGAAAGGAAAAATGAAATAGGCCTTGAAATGGCGCGAATAATAAAAGAAGCACTTCGCACAACAGATGTCATAACTGTTTTGAACGAATCCACCTTTTTGATACTTTTCCTTGAAACGCCGGTCACAGGCGCGAATACTGCGCTTTCACGAATAAAAACCAACATCGAAAAACTTCTTGTCAACAACATTTCAACGCCCGATAAAAAATTCCTGCCTGAAATTTCCATTGCTGCTGTAAAAGTCGAAGAATTTTCTTTAACCAATTTATTGCCTGAATAAATATGGAAATCTACGATTTTTTTGAACACACGAAAAATTTCCTTTTCTTCTGGAAAACCGCTGGCATGATGAAAATTTTTAGAATTTTCTGGTTTTTCTTTGTTTTTGAAATAACAAGATATGTTATATTTGATATTATTGTGTTTTGCTTTTACAGGATCAAAAAAGCTGTATTAAGAAACAGGTGGGAGGCGGCAAGATTGAAACTGAAACAACAAAATCCGCTTGTTTCAATTATTGCCCCTGGCAAGAACGAAGGCAAGCACATCACTTCACTTGCACATTCTCTTTCTGAACAAACTTATAAGAATATCGAAATAATCATCATCGATGATGGCTCTGACGATGATACCCCGCAGATCTGCAGACAGCTTTTGCGAGAAGGAAAAATCTCAAAATACCTCAGAAACGACATAAGAGGAGGAAAGGCATCTGCGGCAAACTTCGGATTGCAACAGACAAAAGGCAGATTTATTATACATGTGGACGTAGACTGTTCATTTGACAGGGACGCCATTGAAAACATTCTAATTCCATTTTTTGTTGACAGCAGAATAGGCGCAGTATCAGGAAATGTGAAGGTTAAGAACCCGACAGAAAGTGTTTGTTCTGCGCTTCAAGCAATTGAATATTTGAAAACAGTTACCATTGGCAGATTGGTTGGTTCAACCATTAAAACTCTGAGAATCATCTCAGGCGCATTTGGAGCCTTCAGAAAAGATATCCTGGAAAGAATCGGTGGATGGGATATTGGACCAGGCCTTGATGGAGATGTAGTGGTGAAGATAAGAAAAATAGATTTCGCGATATATATGGAACCAAAGGCGGTCTGTTATACAAGCCCACCAGAAAATTTTAAGGCTCTGACAAAACAAAGATTAAGGTGGAGCAGGTCCCTTGTTCGCTTTCGCATGCGCAAGCACAGGGACATCTTTTTCCCAACCGCAAACTTTCGTTTTTCGACATTCCTGGGATTTATGGAAAACATGGTTTATAATGTTTTACTGGATATAAAATGGATTGTCTACGCTATTGATATAATGATTCATTTCCCGTCAACCGCTAAATACATATTTCCTTTGAATTATTTACTCTACACAATGTCAAATGTAGTGCAATTTATGGTAATTATTTCCCTGTCTGAAAGGAAAAAGGACGAACTGAAACTTGCCCCGTATTTGCTGCTGATGCCCCTGTACATCGCAATATATATGAGAGCGGTCAGAACATACGCATATATACAGGAATTTTTCTTCAGGGTTTCCTATAAGGACCCCTGGAATCCGCGAAAGGTTTCAGAAAAAGCCGAAGAACTCAGGATTTAATATAGTGCCTTCACTTAAGTTTCAGAAATTCAAATTCATTGATATTAAGATTCACAATCAAACGATTTTCTTTTTTCTCTGTCCTGATTTTTTCAAATACACTTTCTACTGCATCCGCTTTTATTCTTTCTGTGTCTATTGCCACATTCAATCCTTTAACCGGTTTACCAGCATAATTAACAAGCGATATGTAGTAAGAGCCTGTTTCTCTATCTTTCAGGACATTTGCTTCAACACAAGGACTATCTGTATATATCTTCGGCAAAGGTAATAAATCTCCTATCACTGCCCTAATAAATTCCCTCACCTGTTCATTATAGTTCGGGTAGTTGTACACGCTTAAATCCTCTCCACCCCTGCCAAATGGCTTAATTGGATACGCCCCCTTTAAGTATGATATACCGGGCAAAGCGCCTATTATTATGGCTTCGCCTTTACCATATCTATTGGAAACTATGGCTGGCTCGCCATTTAAAAACCTTGCTATCACCCTGCCTCCATCGATCTCAAAACTCTGTCTGTATCCATATACCTGCATCGACATTTTCTTTCCATTGGATTCCATCTCTATTTCATCCAGCGGCAAAGCATACAATAACTCAAGTTTTGGACGCAGACTTTTTTCTCTTTTTATTAAACTGGCTTTCTTTATTCCGAATACTTCTTTCAAAATTTCCAGTTCCTGATTGTACTGGTTTCTAAATCCGCCCCCTGCCACAGAAATCAATTTCCCGCCTTCATTTACCCATTCCTTGAGAGCCTGCGCTGCTTCGTCACTTATGTGATCTCCCACCAGCACATATACATCATAGTTTTTCAAATATCCCTCTACTAAATCCTGCTCACCAAGCACTTCCACCGGTATTTGCATATGCTTTAACATCAGATACAGGTATGTTCTTTCCCCGGGATAAATGATATTTCCAGGAGCATACCATGACGGCACTATCTTTTCTTCCGCAATATCCCAAATGTCTGTGCTTGTCAACCATCCTATCGCTATTCTGCCCTGCTCTACATCCGAATTCATTATCTCGCGCTCAATTGCTCCTATGCGATAGTTTGCCTCTTTCACTGTCTTGAATATTTCGGGGTAGTACTTGACATCAAAGTAATTGATCCAGTCAAAACACTGTCCTGCGAAAGTGTATGCGCCAAGCCTGACAAATTCAGAAGGATATCCATAATAGCTGTATGATATCAGGTATGTGCCTTTTGGCGTATTATAGTATTTTGAAAGAGCCCTTGCGATCGCACATTCATAAGATAATACCTGCGCACCGGGAAAATCTGGTGTGTTCAATCCCCATGATATCTCGCTGGAATATCCTGTCACACCTCTTT
>JAMWBU010000067.1 GCA_023819255.1 Candidatus Omnitrophota bacterium | reverse complement strand
TCTAGAGAAAAAGACCTTACAGATTTGCCGCTCTGTATTTATGAGGCGCACTTAGGTTCCTGGAAGAGAAAGGACGGCGGAGGTTTTTTCAATTACAGGGAACTTGCAACACAGATTGTCGATTATGTTAAAGAGCTTGGTTTCAACTGCATTGAAGTTTTGCCTGTTTCTGAGCACCCTCTGGATGAGTCCTGGGGATATCAAACAACAGGTTTCTATGCGCCAACATCAAGATATGGAAATCCGGACGACTTCAAATTTTTTGTTGATTTCTGCCATAAAAATAATCTGAAAGTAATTCTTGACTGGACGCCTGCTCATTTTCCAAAAGACCCGCATGGCCTCTATCTTTTTGATGGAACCCATCTTTATGAGCACCAGGATCCAAGAAAAGGCGAGCATCCTGATTGGAAAAGCGCGATCTTCAATTATGGAAGGTATGAAGTTTCAAATTTTCTCATTGGCAGTGGCTTAAACTGGATTGAAAACTACAAATTAGATGGTCTGCGTGTTGATGCGGTGGCTTCTATGCTCTATCTCGACTATTCAAGAAAAGAAGGTGAATGGGTTCCAAATATCTATGGTGGCAGAGAAAACCTTGATGCGATTGAATTTCTTAAAAAGTTCAATTCTGTTGTCTACGCGAGAAATCGAAATGCCTTTACAATAGCAGAAGAATCCACTGCGTGGCCGGGAGTAACGAGGCCTGTTCACCTTGGAGGCCTTGGCTTTGGTTTCAAATGGAATCTTGGTTGGATGCATGATACACTAAAGTTTTTTAGCATGGACCCCATATTCAGGAAATATCACCTCAACGCCCTTACCTTCAGTCTTCTTTACGCATTTTCTGAAAATTACATTTTGCCTCTTTCACACGATGAGGTTGTTTATGGTAAGAGAAGCCTTGTTGAAAAAATGCCAGGAGACGATTGGCAGAGGTTTGCCAACCTCAGGCTTCTTTTCGGATGGCAGTATGGACATCCCGGGAAAAAACTTATCTTTATGTCAGGCGAGTTTGGCCAGAGAAATGAGTGGAATATCAACAGCCAGCTTGACTGGCATCTTTTAAAACACGAAAGCCACAGGGGAATTTCAAATCTTGTCAAAGACCTTAATCTCCTCTATAGAAACAGTCCTGAATTATATGAAAACGAATCAAATCACCAGTGTTTTCAGTGGATTGATTTTTCTGATGTCGATAACACAGTGGTATCATTTTTGAGATGGAACAGAAAAAAAGACAGATGCTTTGTCTTTGTTTTTAATTTTACACCGGTTGTCAGGCACAAATACCGGGTTGGGGTTCCTTTTTTATGTAATTACAGAGAGGTTTTGAACAGCGATTCGATTTTTTACGGTGGTTCAAACACAGGCAACTTTGGGATTATAAAGTCAAGAAAGATTGAATTCCATTCTTTCAGTCAGTCAATAGAAATAACGCTGCCACCGCTGGGGTTTGTGGTTTTTTCTCCTCTTGAAAGGGAATAATGGGACCTGCGCTAAAAAAGAAATTATTTTTGTTTTTGCTTTTTAATGGATTCTATTTTTTTTCATATTTTCACAGGGTCGCAATTCCAGGCACAATTTTTGATCAGCTCCAGATGGAGTTTAATCTGACGGCAAATCAGGTGGCAAGCCTTGGGACAATCGTTCTTGGGATATACGGAATCTTGCAGTTTTTTGTTGGTTCCTTTATGGACTTTTTTGGAACAAACCGGATTTTTGTCGCAGGCGGGTTTTTGCTTTGCGCTGGTTCGATTGTTTTTTCAGTTTCTCATTCAGTTTTTTCTCTATATTTTTCCAGGGTTCTTGTCGGTTTTGGCGCAAGTGTCGCATATCTCGGAATTGTAAAGAAAACAGATGAGCTGTTTGGTTCTGATTTTTTCCCAGTTATGATTGGCATTGCGCTTTTTTTGGGATACTCAGGTGGACTTTTTGCGACACTTCCTTTCGAAAGGCTTGTTTTCGCTTTTGGCTGGCGATCCACTTTGCTGGGGATGAGTGTGGTGATTCTGGCTGTGATGATTATCATACTTGCAATTTTTATAAGACAGGATCAACTGAGACATAAAACAAATTCAATTTCATTGAAAAACATAAGACAGACACTATTAAACAGAGGTTCCTATCCTGTGATAATTACCGCCTCTCTGTATTTTACAATCTACTTTATTTTCCAGGGAATAATCGGTAAAAAACTTTTACAGGATACCTGCGGCATAAGCTCAAAGATTGCAGCGTCCTTTACTTTTGTTATGATGGCATCCGCAATGTTTTTTGTTCTTTTCTGGGGAGTGCTTGTGCGAATAATAAAAGCAAGAAAAAATCTTATGACTTCACTATGCTGGATTTCAATATCCGGTTGTATTCTGATTATCGCCAATCTTATTTTCTGGAAAGAACCGATGTTATTTTTCCTTTCTTTTTTCCTTTTTGCTTTAATTGGGGGTTCAGGACCATTGACAACAACTCTGATGAAGGAAATAAATCCGGCTGCTATTGGTACCTCAGTTGGATTTATTAACGGGATATGTTATATTTTTGTCGCAGTTGCAGGAAATATCACAGGTTTTATTATGAATAAATTTTCCTCAAAAGCAATTATGACATCTCAGGCAGTGATATATCCAGTTTCGGCTTATACAGTTGTTGCAGTATTCTGTCTTGTTTTGAGTATCATTGCCCTGTTGTTTTCATTCAGGATAAAAGAACTGCATATGGCCTTTGAGATTAAGGTTCCTGAACCTTCTTAACCCGGAGGAAGTATGAAATACACTCAGATTGGCAAGACAGATTTGATTGTTTCAAGAATATGTTTTGGATGCTGGCAGCTTTCTCCAAGGTTCTGGGGAAATATATCCATTGAACAATGGAACATTGCACTTGAAAGAGCAATGGAGCTCGGGATAAATTTTATTGACACTGCTGATGTTTATGGTGATGGAATGGCTGAAACTGTTCTCGGAGAATTTCTACAAAGCCACAAATGCAGACAGAAACTAATAATTGCAACAAAATTCTACTGGAACTTTCAGGATCCAGACAATAGATATCCGGATACAGGATATGATTACATCATTCAGGAATGCGAGGCATCTTTGAAAAGGTTGAAAACCGATTATATTGACCTTTATCAGATTCATTCCTGGGATCCGCTTGCAAGACCTGAAGAAATTGCAGCAGCATTATTGACGCTTAAGAAACAGGGGAAAATAAGACATATCGGAGTCAGCAACACAAATGTTCATCAGATGAGTATGTATCTGAAACACATGGACATAGAATGTCTCCAACCTCTTTACAATATTCTCGATAGAGAGATTGAAAATGAAGAACTTCCTTTTTGCCTTGAGAAAAAAATAGGGGTTATCACTTATTCAAGTCTGGCACGTGGACTTCTTACAGGAAAATACAGCAAGGATCAGAAATTTGAAGATTCAAGGGCAAGTCATCCTCGTTTCACGGGTGAAAATTTCAAAAAGATACTGAATGCCGTGGATACCTTTATGAAGCCTGTTGCCGAAAGTCTTGGATTGACAGTTGCCGGGCTTGCAATAAGATGGATACTTGCCCATCCTGCCATAAGCTCCGCTATTGTAGGTATAAAGAAACCCGAGCACATTGAGACAGTTGTCAATGCGGCTGACGATGTGCTTGAAAGAAAATTATGGCACAAACTGGCAAATGAAATGAAAAACGCCTGCGGGACATAATTTTGAAAGAAGGAGAATTCAATGAAAAGGACTTTTCTTTTTTATTTTGTGTTTTCAGTAGTTTGCTTTGCTGGTATCAGTGTTGACTGGACGCTTCCTTTTCCAACTGATACTCCTTTTGTTATTCCGTACTCAAGCATAACTGTTGATGGTGTTTTAACAGAGGATGAGTGGGCAAATAGTTTGTGTTTTCCGGTAAGGTCAAAATTCCATATTGCCACCGCGAAAAGACAATGGGCAGGACCAATGGATGCAGGAATGGAGTTCTATGCGGCATGGAATGAAAAGGGGTTGTTTTTCGGCGCCATTGTCGCTGATAACGAAGTTATCAATGATGCGCCTGTTGAAGCTGCTTATCAACAGGATTGCATAGAAATTTTTATCGATGGAAGAGAAAAAAATCGCTTTATGAAACCGCCATACAGTAAAGGATGCTACCAGATTTTAGTTAAACCTCCTTCTGGCGAGAACAAACCCATCGCAACAACATATGGCGCAAATAAGATCAAGGATATGCAGGTTGAAGGAAAAAGAACAAAACAGGGTTATGTTATTGAACTTTTTGTTCCCTGGTCGGCTTTTCCTGACATCAGTCAGCCATACACGGGCAGGGATATTGCAATTGGAGTGATGCTTGACGACTATGATAAAAAAGACACCGGTTTATCGCAGCCATTGAGTTTGAGTTATTTCGGGAAAAAGGATTTATATAAAAGTCCGCAGAACTTCATTCATCTTGTGTGTGGAGAGAAAAAAGATCAGTTTTTTTTCATCGAGGGTCCTTCAATTACGCTTGAAAAAACACTTTCTGTTTCTGTGGAAACAGGCTCAATGACAGGGAAAATTTCTTCGCTAAAAATCAGGATAGAGGATAAGGATGGGAAAATAATTAAAGAGAAAACACCGAAACTAACACAATATGCACCTCCATGGACTAACGCAATAAGAGCAGAAACTTTTTTTGATGGTGAAAAAATCAGTGAGGATTTTTTCTTTGTTTGTGTTGTTACGGAAGGGAAAAAGGAAAAACTAATCAGCAAAAAACCTGTTGTTTTTCTTGGAAATGTTCTTGCTGAAATTCTTTCATCAATCTCGAAGGCAGATATTAAAAAACTGTCGCAGACAGATCCTTTCAGGGCAACCGGATTTCTTGCGGTGGGTGCCTGCTATGAAAAAATTAAAAGAACTGTGGAGACTGATGACAAAGACAGACTTGTTGCATCAGTCAGAGAGACCGCTGCCAGGCTTGATATCCTGAACAGAAAAAAACTGAAAGAAACATCTTCTCTTATTGATTTTCTTGTTCTGACGCAGGAGCCAGAAGCACAGGTTGTTGTCGAGTATCCAGCAATGGATTTGGCATCCATTACTTTTTACTGGGGAAGTTTTCCGCTTGCGAATGTCAGGGTAAAAAAATTCCCGGATGAAAACATGGCAAAAGAGGCGGCGAGACAGAAGATGGAAGGATTTATAGACCTGCTTGAAGATGCCAATCCAGCAGGTCCTGTTGTTATCGCTGGACTGCCGGCAAGGGCTTCATCCTGGGCGTATATGGTTTTTTATTTCAACATTTTGAATTTTGATGCGAAAAAACAACTAATGGTTGTCCTGCCGCCAAAAAAACAAATTTATGTTATAGACAGCCATAGAATTGATTATGTGGACACTGAAAGTGTGGTAATACCTGATGATGCTGATGAAGAGTTAAAAAGAATCGTGCAAAAATACGCGTCATCAGATAAAACAAAGCGGAAAATGCTGGCTTTTGAAAACGCAATGAAAACAAATTCAGTGCTTCTTGTAGCAGGTAAGGTGCCTGAACCACTGTTAAATTTTAGAGCGTACCGGCTGGATATTGTAAAACAGAGTATTATCAGGGTGCCATACAGAGATATGCTTGTTTATTCATCCCATCCTTCAAGGTGGGTTGCCGGGGAAGCCATAAAGCTTGTTTTAAGAAGAAAGTCTATTTCTGAGCAGGAAGTTGAAAAAATAAGAAAGACCCTCGTTAATGAATTTGCTTTTTCTACAAAAAGTTCTAAAAGTGTGAAAAGCCAATTTAAGGTTTTTGTCGGAGACCTGCACGCTCATTCAAATTTTTCTGATGGATATCTTTCTCCGGTGGGATTAACACTTCAATCAATGTACTGTTTTATGGACTTTTTTGCTCTCACAGACCATAACACAATTGAGGGCGCAACAATTGTTTCAAATCTTCTTTCAAAATACGGCTTTGATTATACTTTCATCGCGGGAGAAGAGATAACAACAAAGAATTTCCACTTCAATGCTTATCCATTGAAAAAACTTATTCCCTGGGATGCTTCAGATCAGGAAATAATAAATCTTGCAAAACAGCAGGATGCTGTTATCCACTGGAATCATCCCGGATGGACCAATTCACAGTGGGAATTGGTCCGTATTGATCAGGTGCCAGCAGAAGGAACCCTTGACGCATGGGAACATATTCCGGCTCATTATTACAAGTGGAAAAAACAGGGTATCCTGCCGGCGCTTGTCGGTACAACAGATACCCACGATGGAACATTCAGCAATCCTGAAAGAACCGCCATAGTTTCAGCCGACTTATCTGAAAAAAGCATTGTGGA
>JAMWBU010000066.1 GCA_023819255.1 Candidatus Omnitrophota bacterium | reverse complement strand
TTCCAGACATAGGCATACTTAAGAAAATTTGTCGCGTGCAGGGTATATTGATACCATCTTTTTTCAGAGGAATCCGGGTTTATGCATATTGTGATAAAATCGCGGCTGTCAAAAGTGATGGATGACGCTTCGGGGTCGTTGCAGAAAAAAAGGAAATAAATTTTTTCATTGTCGAAACCTGTAATTACAGACGTTTGCACTTCAGCCAGTACCTTTTCGCCGGAGATGTAAATCATTGTTTTGTTTTCAAGCAGTGTTTTCCATATTCTGTCTCCGGAATTTCCGTCTATAACCGGCAACTGACTCAGTTTTGTAGCCACAACGCTTTTCAATCGAGCCTCTGGCATTCCTGTTAAAAGCGTCTCCTGTTTCTTTTGTATTTCAGGAATCATTGCCCGGAGCCTCTGAGGGATTTTTCTGTCAGCAAGATAATGACGAGCCTGAGTTCTCAATGGCTCTATGTCCTGTCTGCTGATATTAACCAGTGTATAAAGTCCTTTTTCTTCCCCTGCTCTGCTGAGCGCCCAAGCTGCCTTTAACTTAATTTCAAGCTCAGCGTTCTCGAGCAATCTCAGCAACTCACCAGTGGCAACTCCAACGTTAAGAAGAGCAATTGTTTCGACTGCCATGCTTTGAATTTGAATATCCTGATTCTGTATGTTCCTGATGGCTGCGCCAAGACCCGCGCCATTTCCTAAAACAGCGAGGGAATAAGCGGCGCAAACCTGGATCTCTGGATCTTCATCTTTTAATTGGGCAAGGAGCAATGGAACTGATTGAATAATTTTGGCTTTTCCCATTCCAATTATTGCAAGCTTTCTCATTTCCTGCGAATTTTCCTTCATTATATCTTTAAGAGCGGAGAAAGTTGCCGCTTTTGTTTGAAAAGGAAGAATTTCAAGGCCTGCCATTCGAATATCCTGATAATTTGATGTCAGCATTTCCTTTACAAGCGGAGCAATGAGCGGATTTTCCTTAAAAAATGAAAGTCTTTCGAGAGCCTGACTTCTCTTTATTTCCTTGTTTTCAGCAAGATCCTTTTTGATATCATTCAACACCCTTTTCAATATAATCTGCGCGTTGTTTCTTACTGATTTTTCTGGTTCTATTCTGCTGGCAAAGTCAAGATACATAAGGAAGGCACTGTCGCTTTGATTGACATTGTACCATTCCTCGAGGATCTTTTTTCGCAACAATGGTTCCGGCTGATTCTTGATTGAATCGAAGAAAAGAGACTCTTCCGGTGAAGCAATTTTTCCAAGGAGTTCAACAGCGGCGGTCCTTTCATCGAGGGACAGTTTTCTGTTAAGCGCGGCATCTTCGAGCGCAGGAATAAAATTGGCATTTTTTGATTCCGCAATTATATTAAAAGCATAGCTTCTTACCCTTTCAGATTTATCGCCGAGTTTCCTTACAATTGCGGGGAAAGAAGAGAAATCTTCAAATTTCTTGAGTGCCCACAAGGCAAAAACTCTTACATTCTCATCAGGATCTTCCAGTTTTTCCACCATTGCTGGAACACTTTCATCATCCCCCAGGCGAACCAACGTCTTTATCGATTCTATTTTTAATTTGATTGAGGGCTCAAGCAATTTCGCCCTCAGAAATTCAAATCCCTTGTTCGCTTTCAAGTTTTCAAGAGCCCAAACCGCCTGTATTTTTACTTCATCAAACGGACTATTTAAAAATTCAATCAACGCAGGAATCACACGAGCATCAGTGGTGGCTTCAAGCGCCCATATCCCATTAATCTGCGTTCTGATATCTTCTATCTTCAACGATTGAAAAATCTTTGAGACATCAGAATCAGAAAGTTTCTTGAAAACGTATCTCGCTTCATCCCTGCAAAGAATTCTTCTCAGAGCCCAAAAAAGCTCGGCTCTTACCTGAAAATTTTCGTCGCTTAAATGAGAAAGTATGGTTCGGATCATTGTTTCGTCGCCAAACTTGCCAATTCCAGTCGCAGCCCAGAACCTGATCTGCCAGTATGAATCATCAAGCGCTTTTCTTAAATCAGCCAGAACTTCTTCGGCGCTGCCGTACTGAACAATTCCCTTTATGCCGTTCAACCTCACCTGCCAGTGCGGATCGCTCAATTCTTTTTGATAGGACGTTGTAAAAGAATGGTCTCCGAGCTTCAATAACGCTTCAGAAGCCAGTATTCTTACATCCGCAGAAGGATCATCAAGAGCTGGAAAAATATCGGGAAGAATCTTCGTATTTTTCTCAGCAATGATTTTTTTTAACACCGATATTTTCTGAGCAGTCGTTCCATTGATAAGAATTTCTTTGATGCCATGCTGGGCATAGCAGACGATACAGAAAACAATCATAAAAAACAAAAGTTTAGAAATACAGCTCAGGCGGAAATCCAATATCCACAATTTTGATTTTTCCGGCATAATATTTACCCTTTTCAGTTTTCAACCCTTTTTTTCCAAAACCGAAACTTATAGTTGAATTCGCTCTCACAGCCGTTCCATAAATTTCGCCTGTGTCCGCGTCAATCCCTGATGGAATATCAGCGCTAATAATATATTTTCCTGAGTTATTCAAAGACAGAATCAAATCTCTTTCAATACCTTCAATATTTCTTGTGAGGCCTATCCCGAAAATCGCATCTATAATCAATTCTGCGTCCTTTATTGCTAAATTAAATCTCCTGCTCTCCGCCTTTTCGCACATCAGGTTCATTTTAACCAGAATTTTGTAATTTGTAAAGGACGGCTCTTTTGCCTTCTCAACATCAAATGTAAAAAAAACCGCAACGAGATATCCAGAACAATGAAGATGTCTTGCAGCAACCATGCCATCTCCACCGTTATTTCCCGGACCCGCGATTACGATAATTTTGCGTTCTTTTTTATTTTTAGTTATTCTGCGAGCCTCCAGGGCAATTTCTCTGCCAGCATTTTCCATCAGTATCAGCGGCGGAATGCAAAATTTTTCATATGCTTGCCTTTCCCTTTCATATATCTGTCTACGGGTAAGAATAATTTTTCTCATACAGTAATCGCCTCTTTCAATTTTATCCCAATTTCATACACAGGACCTGCTCCAATTGTTATAACCAAATCTCCAGGTTTTAGAGTTGACGCGAGGTAATTTACAATATCATCAAAACCCCTGATGTATCTGGCGTCTGTGCCATTTTTTAAAATCCCGCTCACCAGCATCTCGCTGTTTACAAGTTTTCTCTCATTTTCAGAGTCCCTGACAAAGTAGATATCAGGGACTATTACCTGATCGGCAAGCTTGAAGGACACCGCAAAATCTTCAAGTAGAAATCTCGTTCTGCTGTATTGATGCGGCTGAAAAACAGCTATAATTTTCCTCAAAGGAAATCTTTGACGAAGCCCTTTTAATGTTGACACTATTTCTGTTGGATGATGCCCATAATCGTCTACAATAAGAATGTCGCCAATCTTCGCGACTATCTGCGATCTTCTGCAAACACCCGGAAATTCCGAGAGAGCTTCAGCTATGGATGGAAAAGAAATACCAAGGACTATTCCGACAGATATCGCAGCAAGGGAATTTGATATATTATGTTTTCCAAAAACTGGCGTGAAAATTTCGCCAAGCTTTTTATTTCCATAATAACAATCAAATCTATTTCCATCTTCGCTAAGTTTAATATTTTTCGCCCTGACATCTCCTGATTCAATTCCATACCCGAGACCAATAGCCCCGCAATTTTTCATAACATTCCGCACAGCAACGTCATCATACATTCCAATCATTCTTCCGCCCGGCTGTATTCTTTCAGCAAAATCCTCAAATGCGTTTTTGATATCCTGTATATCACGATAATAATCAAGATGGTCCTCTTCTATCGATGTAATGATTCCAATTTCAGGGGCGAGATTTAAAAAGGACCGTTTGTATTCGCATGCCTCCACAACAAGCAGTCCACTGCTTCCAACCCCTGAATTGCCATAACCTAATATTTCTCCTCCTATCACGAAGTCAGGATCGTATCCGCATTTTTTCAGCATAAAAACAATCATCGCCGAAGTTGTAGTTTTTCCATGCGTTCCCGCGATCGCAATTCCTCTTTTTTCAAGCATTAGCAATCCAAGAGCGCGCGGGTAAGATATGATTGGTATACTCAATTCTTTTGCTCTCTGGCACTCGGGATTTTCAGAGTTTATCGCCTGGGACCTTATTACCAGGTCTACATCGTCAGCGATATTGGAAGGATCGTGCTGATAAAATACCCTTATGTCAGAATTTTCCAGTTTTTCCGTTTGAGCGGTTTTTCTGATATCAGAACCCTCAACCTGCTTGCCAAGCGCCTTAAAAATTTTTGCGAGCCCGCTTGTTCCGGTTCCGCCTATGCCGATAATATATACTTTCTTTATATTTGTGAACCAGGTCTTCATCTTTTTCCAATTATTTCAAGGCAGTACCTTGCGAGATTACCACCCGTGTCAGCGATAAGCGCGGTCTGAAAAAGCCTCCTTCTATTTTTTGCGTCCTTTTCAAGAAGTAGAAGGCTGTTTATCAGTGTTTCGGGGGTCGCGTTTTGTTCTTCCATTGTTATGCATCCAAATTTTTCAGCCCATACGGCGTTGTGATTCTGGTGTCCTCCGGCGTATCTATATGGAATCAAAATAGATGGAATTCCCCTGAATGAGAGTTCGGCAAGAGTGCCAGCGCCTGCCCTTGCGATAGCAAAATCAGCAAAACTCATAAGCGCAGGCATTTGAAATGAAAAGTCAAGAACCAATCCATTAATTCCTTCTTTTTTATAATGGCTTTTTATTCTTTCATAATCTAATTTGCCGGCAATATGAATGAACTGGTAATGATTTTTTTTAAGCAAAGGAATTGAGCTAATTACAAGGTTATTTATAAAACTGGCGCCCTGACTGCCGCCAAGAACAAGAACTGTCTTTCGGTTGGAAAGAAGTCCAAAATCCTCTGGCCTGCTGTTCGCAAGAAGCATTTCCTTTCTCAGTGGCAGTCCGGTGTGGATCGTGTTTTTTAGGAAGCGCGCGGTCTCCTTAAATGTTATCGCCGCCGGCGCCCCAAAAAAATTCAGGACCCTGTTGGCAAGTCCAGGAACAAGGTTTTGTTCATGAACAATAAACGGTTTCCGCATCAAAAGCGCTGCCATTCCCACAAAAACCGAAGTATAACTGCCCATACCAACCACAAGGTTTGGTTTCATCCTGGAAATAAAAAGCGCATTCTTTACAAGCGCAAATGTTGCCTGCAAAAGAATGAACGGAAAAAGGATCTTTTTTCCGGGTCTTTTAACCACTTCAAGCGATACAAAATTCAGACCCTGTTTTTCCCATATTTCAAGATTTCTGATTTTTCGTTCACCGGCAAAAACGACATCTATATCAGAGCCCTGATCCCTGATGTTTTCTCCCAGCGTGATACCCGGAAAATAGTGTCCACCTGTTGAACCCACGACAATCAAAATTTTTTTCTTCAACTCTGTTTTTAAATTCATTTAGATATTTTACCATAATGGTATAATAATTTTATGCGGTACACTGAAAGATTTTATAGAAATGTGATTAATACGGACCTGACCTGTTTCAGGTTAAATGTGGAAGAAAGTGATCTTCTTATACTTTCAGAAAAAGATGTTTCTGCTGAAGCCGAAAACGAGCTAAAAAAACAAAGACAGATTCTAAAGCAATACATAAAGGATTTTCCAGACTTTTATTATTCTTTTAATCCGGTTGAATGCGACGAATCCGCGCCTGAGATTATCAGAATTATGTGCGGCGCCTCCTTCCTTTGTAATGTGGGTCCAATGGCAACAGTCGCTGGCGCGATTGCCGAAGTAATCGGTAAGCGTCTTTTGAATATTTCGCCACAGATCATTATAGAAAACGGTGGAGACATTTTTTTAATGACGGCAAAAGAAAGAACAATTTCAATTTTTGCGGGAACGAGTCCATTTTCATTGAAAACAGGCATTAAATTGAAACCAAGAGATTGTCCTTTCGGGGTTGCAACCTCAAGCGCCACTGTTGGACATTCAACAAGTCTCGGGAATGCCGACAGCGTTACCGTGGTATGCCCGAGTTCTTCACTCGCCGATGGCCTTGCCACATATTTTTGCAATCTGCCAATTGATGAAGAATTTCGTAATATAAAAGAAAAGATCGTTGAATTTCCTTTTCTTGAAGGTATTGTGGTGATAAAAAACGAACAAATGTTTAGCTGGGGTGATTTAGAAATTGTCTATCTCGAATAAAATATTGCAATTCCTATCAGATATAAGAGTGCCAGCAGGATGGATCTTTTTCATTCTTG
This sequence comes from Candidatus Omnitrophota bacterium, assembly GCA_023819255.1. Lineage (GTDB taxonomy): Bacteria > Ratteibacteria > UBA8468 > B48-G9 > DTJG01 > DTJG01. The sequence goes on along the minus strand of JAMWBU010000066.1, from coordinate 119 downwards.
TTGCTCTCATCGGCGAAATCCAGATCTTCTGGCCATTGATTTTTGTGATTGCCGGAGAAAGCGCCAGAACTATCGCCGCAGGAACAATTAAGAAAAACGAAACGCTTGCCAGCACCGGG